>WTJB01000227.1 GCA_011526335.1 Candidatus Arcticimaribacter sp. | reverse complement strand
GAATTAAACTTGGCCAAAAACAAGGAACTTCTCCCCCCGCCTCCACAAGAATTGTTTTATGCGTTTACTCAACCGTTGTTTGATCAAACCGCAGGTATATTACGACAACGCTATCGTTATCTAAAAAAGTAAAAGCATGTATCAAAATGTCGCCCGTTTGGGACAACGATTTTTTAGTAAAGCCTTCTTATTTAAGTATGGTTTTAACTTTTCTCCGATGTACAGAAGAAGTTGTGGACGACTGATTTATGTCTCAAAAGATCTAAAAACCCTACGCATTCGCCTAAAATATTCTTATAAAAACAAAAACTATGTAGGGTCTATTTTTGGTGGTAGTCTCTTTTCGGCAGTCGATCCTTTTCCTATGGTGCAACTGATCAATATCATTGATCGGGATTATGTCATTTGGGACAAAGCTGCTCAGATACGCTTTCGCCGCCCGGCCTTTGAAGACCTTTATGCCGATTTTACCTATACCGATTCAGAACTAGAAGAAATCCGAAAGAGGGTACAAACAGAAAACGAAATCGAAATTATAAAATCTACTCCCCTGACCAACAAGGCAGGCGATACTGTTTTTTGCACTGTAGACAAAACCCTATACATTGCTGAAAAACAATATTTTAAGGCCAAAAGAAAGAAGAAGAATAAAACTTCTACATCATGAAAAAAATAATTTATGCCTTGGGTGGCAGTCTTTTGGTGCTGCTGGCCTTTATGAGCTATAACAGCCTTCAATTTTCTTCTAAACAAATCCAAAAAGAAGCCCCACCAATGTTGGCGGTAAACGACATTTCCGTCGCACATTTTTCGGAAGCCTTACGCATCAAAACGATTTCTCCAGAAAACCCAAAAGACTTTGACTCGTTGGCTTTTTATCAATTCAATGAATTTTTAAAATCCACCTACCCCCTTACCGATTCGCTTTTAGAAAAAAAGCATTTTGGTCAATTTAGTCACTTATATAAATGGGAAGGAACACAAACCGAATTGAAGCCCATCATTTTAATGGCACACCTGGACGTAGTCCCCGTCATTGAAGAAAACAGAACCGATTGGCAACACCCGCCCTTTGGTGGACAAATTGTAAACGACACCATCTGGGGCAGAGGAACCATAGACGATAAGATTGGGGTAATTGGTTTGCTTGAAGCCACAGAAGAGCTGTTGAAAAACAACTATCAACCCCAGCGCACCCTCTACCTTTCTTTTGGTCATGATGAAGAAATTGGGGGATTAAAAGGCGCTAAAGTAATTGTTAATCACCTCAAAGCTCAGGGGGTTGAAGCAGAATACGTATTGGACGAGGGCGGAACAATTTCTCAAAACATTATCCCCGGAATCACCAAAGATGTAGCGCTTATAGGCATTGCCGAAAAGGGCTATGTTTCTTTAGAACTTTCTGTAAAAAAAGAAGGGGGGCATTCTTCTATGCCCGAAAAAGAATCGGCCATTGACATCCTCTCTGCCGCTATTGTTAAGGTAAAAAACAACCCTTTCCCTGCAAAATTAGCAGGTCCTACAGCGGGTTTTATCGAATATCTAGGGCCGGAAATGAAAGGAATCAATCGATTTATTTTTGCCAATCGTTGGCTCTTTGAATCTGTCATTACGGGCGTGTATGAAAAAACCGCTTCAGGCAATGCTTTAGTTCGCACCACGACCGCGCCTACTATTTTTAATGCCGGCGTAAAGGATAATATTATTCCACAAAATGCAAAGGCCACCATCAATTTTCGCATTCTCCCCGGAGAAAGTTCTACCTCAGTCATGGATAGGGTTAAAAAGCTTGTAGATGACCCTAGAATTCAGATTGAAAAAGGACGAATGCAATCGGAACCCTCAAAAGTTTCCCAAACGGATGCTTTTGGTTTTCTTCAACTTCAACATACCCTTGCAGAAGTGTATCCTGAGGCTTTGGTCGCTCCGTTTTTGGTCATTGCCGGGACAGATGCCAAACACTTTGAACCCCTTGCTACAAACATTTATCGTTTTTCGCCCATGATCATCAACCCCAGTAATATTAAATCATTTCATGGGCTAAATGAACGTATAGCGGTTAAGGATTTTAAAAAAGCCATCCATTTTTACCATCGTCTTATTGAGAACAGCACAAGACAATAAAGCCAAATTATAGGTTCCCCGCATATGGCTATAAAAATACTGGGATCAAGAATTGGTGGGTTTTTTATATCTTAATCCAAAATCTATACAATGCAAGTAACCCCAGAAAAAAACGAAAAAGTAGCCCAAATGGTGTTTTCCTCCATTTATCCGCACTACCTAAAGCGGATAGAAAAAAATGGGCGAACCAAAGAAGAGCTTCATCAAGTCATTGCGTGGCTGACGGGTTTTGAGGAACAAAAACTCCTTTCACTCCTCGAAGAAAACGTCACATTTGGCACTTTTTTTCAGCAAGCCAAAATGCATCCGAACGCCCATATGATCAAAGGGGTTGTTTGCGGCTATCGTATCGAAGAGATCGATGAGGAATACTACGTATACAAACAGTGCAGACGTATGGAAAAGCTGATTGACGAACTGGCTAAAGGCCGAAAAATGGAAAAGATTTTACGGAAAGTCTAGCACTTTACCCTCCTTAGCTAGGTGTTACACCATTTTAAAATCAAGCAATACTTCTCCTTCCAGCGATGCCTGAAAATGGTCTCCCACATGGGTTTCCCCTGTTCCGCTAGCAGGAGTTCCCGTAAAAATAAGATCTCCAGGTTCTAGGGTCATAAATCTAGATACATAAGCAATGATTTCGGCAAAATTATAAATCATCATATCGGTATTACCCACTTGTCTTTGTTCTCCATTTATGGATAAATCAAAGTTGATATTGGCTAAGTCTGGAAATGCGCTAATGGGTTTAAAAGAGGAAATGGGTGCAGCACCATCAAACCCTTTGGCCAAATCCCAAGGATGCTTGGTTTCACGGTAAAGGTTTAAAACGTCTTTGGCAGTAAAATCGATCCCCAAGGCAAGTTCAGAAATATAGGAGGCTGCATCGGCTTCAGCAATGTCTTTTCCTGTTTTCCCTATCTTAGCGACCAACTCTACTTCATACACTAGGTTTGATGTTATTGCAGGAAATGCAACATCATTATTGTTCACTACTAAACTAGATTGAGGTTTAGAAAAAATGATTTGCTTTCCGTTTTTATAGCTGCTAATTTCTTCTTTACTATTGACGTAATTTTTACCGATACCTAAGATCTTCATACTTATAGATTATGATTGTTAAACAAAAATACAACCTTTCTTTTCAGGAAAATGAAAGCTATGAAGATGTCAGAAAAAAAGTGATTTTGTTAAGAGAGAAACCCTATGAGAAAATAATTTCCAAAAAAAAACCCTCACTACATTAGTAGTAAGGGTTTAGAAGAAGGCGGCGACCTACTCTCCCACGATGTAGTACCATCGGCGCTAATGGGCTTAACTTCTCTGTTCGGAAAGGGAAGAGGTGAGCCCCATTGCAATAGCCACCTTAATTGTCAGGGATACACGATAGAGATCGTCCCCCATAATAAGTTAACATAGTTGATAAAAGATACACCAGCGTTGGTGTGTTGTATTTGTGCTTTAAAAACGTAAAAAGAAAAGGTTGACGATAGGCCTACGGGTAATTAGTATCACTCGGCTATGAC
>WTJB01000317.1 GCA_011526335.1 Candidatus Arcticimaribacter sp. | reverse complement strand
ATGGCATCGGCTCTGGACCTTTCCAGTTCATGGACCATACTTTGAAGTACTTTTTCTCTTCAAGGCATTTCTGAAGTGTTTCTTTTACTGCCTCAACATTCAAACCCATACCAATATAACCGAACCAACCTAGAGATAACATCTCACTTTCAAGGTCCACTTACGGAAAAGCTATTCAGAAACCGATGCATTGTCCAGCCGCAATTCTTTAATGTATTGGGTTAAGAGTGCTAGGCCTTCTTTATGCACGATCGATCGGCCCAGCTCAGGCATTCTAATAGCAGGATCAACGCTTCCTACCCGATAAATAAATATAGATTCTTTGGGCTTTCCAGGAACAATGTCATATTGAAAATCGCCTGATCCCTTTCCGGCTGCTATTGGTGGTTTGAACACCCCTCGAGCACGATTATCTTGTTGATGATACTCGAGATATAGTCCTGAGTTTTTAGCACTTCCATGTGCGGAATGGCAATGGGCGCAATTGGCATCCAAATACGTTTTTGCTCGGTTTTCTATAGACCCTGTCAATATATCGTTCCAAACCGGCATCGGGTCGTAATCGCTTGCATTTGTAAATTGAGTCAAACGACCTATTTCTTTGAAATAATCCAGTTGATTGATTTCTTCTTTTATTGCTCGATACCGTTGATTCAACTGGGCTGCCGTTACACCTATTGGTGAGATAGTATTGTCTACACTATGACAATTTTTACATTGGTTGATATTTGGAACAACATAGTTCACCTCTTTAGTTTCACCTTGTCTATTATTCCATTGTACTGTTTCGGTTTTACCAACATAATTGAGTTGAGCATCTGTTTGGGCATCATTCCAAGTATAATTGAGTGGTTTCCATACACCATCTTCATTTATCAATAAGCGTGTTTCTATAATTCTTTGCTTTGAATCGGAATTGGACTCGTCTTGTATGTATAGAAAATTTTTGATCAAAACCGTACCTGATTCAAAATCCAATGGTCCTTTCGTTTTAAAGTGCACCTTTTTGCCTTCTGGTAAATAAACAAAGCGTTCTTTTTTTGCATAGTTTGAAAACAAAGGTGTGTTAATTGCATAGGAATAGACATTTGTGTTGGGAACTAACGCAGCCATATCTCCCTTGAAAAAACCATAGGACGAAAGCCATTCTGGATCATTATGGTCGATATCTATTTTCTCCACTGAAGAAGTTACTTTCCGTGCCTTTGGCGCAGTATGCTTGGACGGAGTCTGCTCACATCCGGACAATAATAGACCAAAAACAATCAAAATTCGAACATTATCAATCGTCATAAGCTAATCTATTGTTTACAAAGTACAGTCGAAAAGAGTTAAATCGTTTGTAAATCCTTCAAACTCATTTGCTGCGTCGAGATACACAAAATGTATTTCACCATTTTTTTGTATGCACAATTTGTGCTGATCGTCTTGAAGTTCGCCTGAGGGATCGATCATTCCGTCATAAGCAATATCCGGAATTATCGCGCTATTTTTGACTATCCAAAGTTTTCCAAAGTCGTTGGAAAAGGTTGGTAAAATGGCATTGTTGGCAAACGAATTATCCCGAATGGATATTCTACCTGGATAGGGATTATAGGTCTTGTCTTTGGTGTATTCAGTATCGATAGCGCGCAAGCCTTGGGCCTGTGCTTCCTCACTTAAGGCAGTCTCTAATGCATCTCCATTGCGTTCTAAAGCAAATAACTCATAACTTACAACAGACAAATTTGTCGTGGTGTGATTGCTAATTTGGTTGTTGTGGATATTCACATCTTTGGTAGCCATAACGATCATTCCTGTTCCTTGAGGAACTGCGCTGACAATCGATCCCTTCACCGCAAAATTGGGGAGATTGTTATCGTAAATTTTATTCTCATAGGCGACCACATTTCCCCCATGCATCGTTAAACCTGGCAAGTTAAAAATGAGAAGGCCGCTAGTGTTCTCATAGGCTTCATTTCCATAAATTTCTACGTTAACGCTGTTTTCACTTTCAATCCCAGCAACGTTAAAAAAAGCCTTGTTATTCCGAATAATCACCCCATCTGACTGTCCTACATAAATCCCCGCATCAGAAGATCCGATGACTTCACACTCTTCAATTAAAACATTGGTCGACAATACAGGATAAAGGGCATAGGCTCCGTTTTCTTCAGACACTTGACCGGTCCAGGCCGAGCGCAAACGACGCATGGTGACTGTGGCTGTTTCACTAATTTTTAAATTGTCCCCTGCAGCATCTTCAATTGTAAAGTCCTCCAAAACAATATTTTTACTGTTTGTGATTTTGATGCCTTCAGCACCCGATACTTGTCCCTTAAAAGATAAAACCGTTTTATCCATCCCTTGTCCTTTGATGGTCAAGTTGGTTTTGTTATCCAAACTCAAGGACTGTGAAAAGAGAAAATGTCCTTCGGGGAGCACTATTGTTGAACTGTCTTTCGCGAGAATAAATTGTTCAACCAATGTAGCCTCCATGTCGAGATAGTCACGGGTTGGAGCGTATGTTGGAAGGGTTGTAGGCATACTCAAATAGCCTACAGTGATTATCAAAATTAAAGCAAGAAACAGTAGTGTTTTTTTCATTGGTTTAGTAATTAAGAGTTTAAGATACAGGATTTTTCTTTTGAACCTTTTATTGAATGATTACAAATAACGCCAAATTTTTGTCTTTATGGCATGCTACTTTCCCTTGCCACCCGTTGTAGGGCATTTCCTCAATTTTCTTTTTCTAGCGCAAGCGCTACAAATTGACATGTTCGTTTTTCTGTATAAGAAAATGAATTCATTCCATCTGCTACACAATAAAAATGTAAATTGAAAAAAGCTTAATACAGGCAACAAAAATGTTATCTAAACTATCAGTTAAAGCACCTGGGCGAATTTGCTTTTTTGGCGATCATCAAGATTATTTGGGCCTACCAGTAATTGCGGCCACCATTGATCGGTATGTCTATATAGAAGCATCCCCTATAGATTCTCCCTTTCTAAAAATTGATTTATTGGATTTCTCTAGGCAACAAACCATTGCCTTAAATGAAACAATAGATCATTTGGCTCCTCGTGATTATTTTCGTTCTGCTCTCAGGGTATTGGAGCGCGAAGGTATAGTAATAAACAAAGGTTATCGCATAAAAATTTGGGGAGACATCCCCATTCAGGCTGGGGTATCCAGCTCGTCCGCTTTGGTGGTGGCATGGATTCGTTTGTTATTAAAAATTACTGCGCCCGAAAGGCATTTTTCCAATGAACAAATTGCGCGCTGGAGCTATGCCACGGAAGTTTTAGAATTTAACGAACCTGGAGGCTTAATGGACCAATATACCATTGCGTTGGGAGGACTATTGTTTATTGACACCCAGACGGGGGACTATCAGCGGTTAAATTCGGCATGGGAAAAGATAATTGTGGTTGATTCTGGGATTGAAAAAAACACCCTGAGTATGTTGTCGCAAATAAAAAACAGAGCGCTAAAATCATTGACGATGGTTAAAGAAAAGTACCCTTTGTTTTTGTTAAAACAAGCCACGGAAAAGGAATATCATTTAACCGCAAAGGAAGTACCAAAGGGGTTGTTACCTTATTGGTATGCTGCCATTCACAACCATCTCATCACACAACAAGCATTAGAAGAATTTCATGAGGTAAACAC
>WTJB01000111.1 GCA_011526335.1 Candidatus Arcticimaribacter sp. | reverse complement strand
GCTTTATTTCTTGCATGTAGACTCTTATCCCCCCCAAAGTTTTGATGTGGCCATTTTTAAAGCGCAAAAAAAAGCCAAGGCAGGATGTTTTAGAATGCGTTTTGATAGCCATCATTGGGCCTTGCAAATCAGCGCATTTTTGACCCGCTTCCCCTCTCGTTTTTGTCGTGGGGGAGACCAATCTTTATTTATAGAAAAAGAATATTTTCAACAACTTGGTGGCTTTGATGAAGAATATGTCCTCTGTGAAGACGGGGAATTTATCGATCGGCTTTACAAGGAAAAATCGTTTGTTGTCATTCAAAAAACGCTGGTCACCTCTGCGCGAAAATTTAAAAAAAATGGCGTACTACGATTGATTTATCATCATAGTTGTATTCACTTTCTTCGCGCCTTTGGCTATGGACCGAAAGCCTTAAAAGGGTATTACGATAAATACATCCGCTGATCTCCTCAATGATCAAAAAAAAGATAATAAGGTATCATGACGATCACCGACACAAAAGCAGTGAAGATGAAGGTGATGGTCATAAAACCAAAAATTGAAAACAAATCATCTGCCCCTTTAAAATAGGGATAATAGCTTTTGACAAAGACAAAAGCAATCAGGAAAATCAGTGCAAAAAATAAAAAAATCATAAGTAGGGTTTTTTAGTTAAATATTAGGGAGAAGCCTTACAAGTGGCGATTAAATCTTTTTTGACAAAATTCCATCCTTCAAGGGTTTTTTTGTACACCTCAACTGAATTGTCGAAATGAAAAAAATCTCCCTGTTGTATTTTTAGAATGGCTTGGTCGGCTTTGGGTTCAATAGAGAATATCAACTCTGAGGTATCCTCGCTAAGGCCTTTGTTATGAAACAATATTAAGTGAAGGATTTTGTTGGGTACGCAGGCAATTACGATGCCTTTCACTTCGGTGATTTCGTTCCCTTGATCATCAAAACGTACCCAAGCTACATCATCGCCTAAAGCAAGGCTAGAGTGAAACTGACACCCGTACATGTATTTTTCTGTCAACTCTGGACGGGTAAGCGCCTGCCATACTTTTTCTGGGGAAGCTCCAGTTTCGAGTTCAAGTTCTACCCAAAGGCTATCTTTTTTCATGGTCGTTTATGTTTAAAAACAACCTCTTATGCGAAAAATAAAATTGGAAACTCATAAGCGGTTATTTTGTAAGTTGGGTAGTCTCAATATACTAAAAATAGCTAACTTTAGCAAAAAGCATCTTTTCACCCCATGTCAGAAAAACCAACTATCATCATCGGCAATGGAATAGCGGGGATTACAGCGGCACGGAATATCCGAAAAAACAGTAATCAACCCGTGATAATCATTTCAAAGGAAAGTCAATACTTTTTTTCACGCACCGCACTTATGTATGTTTATATGGGCCATATGCAATGGTCGCACCTAGAACCGTATGAATCTTCTTTCTGGAAAAAAAACAACCTCCAGCTGTGTCATGGAGAAGTAAGCCATATCGATCCAGAAAAAAAATGCATCCACTTGAAAAATGGAGATGCATTGGATTACAATACGCTCATCATCGCCACGGGATCTGTACCCAACCGCTTCGGGTGGAAAGGAGAAAATCTCAAAGCAGTACAGGGGTTATACAGCAAACAAGATTTGGAAACATTAGAACAATGGACCCCCACAATCCAAAACGCCGTAATTGTCGGAGGTGGATTAATTGGCATAGAACTGGCCGAAATGCTCCACAGCAGAGGGATTTCCGTCACTTTTTTGGTAAGAGAATCTAGCTTTTGGAACAATGTATTGCCCAAAGAAGAATCCCAAATGATTAACCAACACATATTGGATCATGGGATAGATTTACGTTTAAACACTGAGCTTAAAGAAATTGAATCCGATGCGCAAGGAAGAGCAAAAGGGGTCATTAGCTCCACAGGAGAACATCTGGACTGTCAATGGGTAGGACTTACAGCAGGTGTACGACCGAACATCGACTGGCTACAACATTCAAAGATCAAAACCAATCGTGGGATTTTGGTCGATGAATTCTTACAAACAGAAGACAATGACATCTATGCCATAGGCGATTGTGCAGAGTTAAAAAATCCCCCTCCAGGCAGAAGACCCATAGAAGCGGTATGGTACACGGGCAGAATGATGGGAGAAACCGTGGCTCAGACCTTAAGTGGAAATCCCAAAAAGTACACCCCAGGACATTGGTTTAATAGCGCCAAATTTTTTGACATCGAATACCAAACCTATGGTCAAGTAAATCCTATAGTGAAAGAAGATGAAGGGCAATTTTATTGGCAAAAAGAAGGAGAAAATAAAGCCATTCGCTTGGCGTATCGAAAGTCAACTTTACAGCTGTTGGGCATAAACGCTATGGGAATACGTTTGCGACACGAGATATGTGATCAATGGTTAAACCAAGAAGCTACAATTAGTCAAGTGATCGCGGACTTTGCTCAGGCCAATTTTGATCCTGAATTTTTTCCAACCTATGAACTAGAAATACAAAAAGCATGGCAAGAACAACTTTAGCCTCTCAAAAGGGTTTAGCAAAAACAACAGGACTGCTTATCGGTCTCACTGGATTGGGGTTGCTTTTTTTACCCTATGCACTTCCCTCAATTTTAAAGCTAGAAAGTGCTGTATATTGGACCTTGAGTGCAATTTCACTCGGCTGTCTGATCTATATTCATTACGCATACAAAGGCCGTTTAGAAGGCATAAAAAATAATGGCGTCTGGCACAATGGACTATCCAACCGTGGGGCTTTGGGGTGGTTGGTGGCTATGGCCTTGACAGGGTTTTATGTGGCGCTTTATTTTTACCCAAAAACATTAGGCTACAACCCCGAAGGAAACGGGGGTATCGTGGCACTTTTTGATCCGCTCAGTAGAGTATTGAATGGAAAGGCAGCCACACAATGGTTTGTTTATGGAACACTCTATACCCTAGCCATTCTTGTCTTTGGCGTAAAGTTTATATATAAATATAAAGGAAATCATTATCAAATTTACAGAACCTTATCGGTGATGTTTTTTCAATTTGGCTTTGCTTTTTTACTCCCCGAATTTTTAAGCTTAATGCACGCCGATACTCCTTATTTTGCCAAGGACATTAAAAATATGTGGCCGTTGAACTACTATTTTTTTGAAAGTTGGCATCTAAAAAACATGCTGCAAGGGGGAGGCCTTGGGATGTTTATGCTATTGAGCGGTCTAACCATGATCTTTATTGTTTCCCCAATACTTACCTACAAGTATGGAAAACGTTGGTATTGTTCTTGGGTGTGTGGATGTGGTGCATTGGCCGAAACGGCAGGGGATCCTTTTCGACAACTTTCAAGTAAAAAAATAAGTGTATGGAAATTGGAACGCTGGATGATTCATGTTGTTCTGGTTTTAATTTTCTTAACCACCATTGCCTTGATCTGGTCATTTCTTCGAACCAACGGCGATATGGTGGGAATACAAAAAGAGAGTTTTGTGTATTTCATCGTCGTCTTTTTAGGAATGGTTATGGGTGCGATTTATTATTTTAAACGAAAAGAGCTCGATAAAGATGCTGTTTACACCATGATTTCTATGAGTGTGATCATTGGTGGAATTTTAAGCATTCAGGCTTTTTCAGGAGAAAGAAACATACTCTTTATCAATAGCTATACCTTGAGCAAATGGTAT
>WTJB01000198.1 GCA_011526335.1 Candidatus Arcticimaribacter sp. | reverse complement strand
GCTGTGCTGATCATGAAAACCCTCGGTTTTCAAAATATTTACGAACTAGAGGGGGGCTATGTTGCTTGGAAAGACCAACCTTAATTTAGACCAGACCCGAACGTTTTAGAAGTGCCTCAGGATTGGGTTTTTTACCTCGAAATGCACGATACAGTTCCATAGGGTGTTGTGTTCCTCCTTTGGATAAAATATTTTCATAGAATGCCTTGGCAGTAGCCGGGTCAAATATTCCCTTTTCCAAAAAAAGCTCAAAGGCATCTGCATCCAATACCTCTGCCCATTTATAACTGTAATAACCGGCAGCATAACCTCCTTGAAAAATATGAGAAAATGCGGTGCTCATACAGTTGCTAGGGGTGTCTTTTGTAAATTGAAATTCTTGCATGATTTCTTTCTCATGCGCCTTTACCTCAGTTATTTTATGCGCCTCTTCATTATGCCAGGATAGATCTAAGGTTCCAAAACTCAATTGACGCAACGTTTGCAGTCCTTGATGAAATTGTGCGGCAGATCTAATCTTCTTAACTTCTTCAAGCGGTAAGGTTTCTCCGGTTTTGTAGTGTCCGGTAAACAAGGCCAGGGCTTCTGCTTCGTAACACCAATTCTCCATGATTTGACTGGGCAATTCTACAAAATCCCAGAACACACTTGTGCCACTAAGGCTTGCATAGGTGGTGTTGGCAAGCATCCCGTGTAAGGCATGTCCAAATTCATGAAACAATGTCGTTACTTCGTTGAAGGTGAGTAGGGCAGGGGCATCTTCTGTTGGGGGAGAAAAATTGCAAACGATGGATACATGCGGCCGTTGTTCTTTTTTTTGAGAACGATAGGAGGTCATCCAAGCCCCGCTTCGCTTTCCTTCTCGGGGGTGAAAGTCGGTGTATAACAAAGACAAAAAGCTATCATCTTTATAAACTTCATAACAGTTGACATCTGGATGATAGGTGGGGATATTCTGGGCTAGTTTAAATTGTAATCCATAAAGCTTAAAAACGATATGAAAGAGACCTTCCAGTACCTTTGGAAGCGGGAGGTAAGGTTTTAGTGCTTGTTCATCGAGATCAAAACGGGCTTTTTTGATCTTTTCTGCTACAAAGGCAGTGTCCCACTTTTCGAGTTTTTCATAACCCAATTTTGATTTTGCATAGGCTTCCATCTCCTGCCATTCTTTTTTAGCTACAGGAAAAGCCTTGTTTTTTAATTCGTTTAAAAATTGTTTTACATTCGTTTCAGACTCAGCCATTCTTTCTTCCAAAACAAAGGCTGCATGGGAGGAATATCCCAAAAGTTGGGCACGTTCCTGCCGTAATTGTACAATGTCTAAAATTAATTTTTCATTGTTGTTTTCGTTTTCTTGAAACCCCGTTTTACCAAATGCAATGCTCAACTCTTTTCGAAGCGCTCTATTTTCTGCATAGGTCATAAAAGGCAAGTAACTAGGATAATCTAGGGTAAATATCCATCCCTCTTTTCCTTTTTCTTCCGCTGTTTTTTTGGCTTGAATTAAAGCAGTCTCTGGTACGCCATTGAGTTGTTCTTTGTCTGTTACTTGCAAAGAGTAGGTGTTTTTATCGGCCAATACATGAGTGCCGAAATGCAATGATAGTTGCGCTAATTTTGCATCAATTGTTCTAAGGCGTTCTTTTTCTTTTTCGTTTAATAGGGCGCCATTACGAATAAAGCTTTTATACTCTTTGTCTAAAAGTGTCTTTTGTTCTTCGGTGAGTTGCTTTTTATCTAGCTTTTGATGGAGCTGTTGTACTCGCGAAAACAACTTTTCATTAAGGTGAATATCGTTTTGAAAAGCAGAAAGCATGGGCGCTATTTCTTGCGCAATATCTTGCAGTTCGGTTGAGGTTTCAGCGCTATTAAGATTGAAAAGTACGCCTGTGATGATTCCCAAATGCTCTCCACAGGCTTCTAATTTTTCTATGGTATTTTGGAAATTTGGGGCTTCTTTTTGCTGCCCAATTTCTTCAATTTCTTGTTTGGATTTTGAAATTTCTTGAACAATAGCGGCTTTAAAATCAGCGGCTTTTATGGCGTCGAAAGGGACCGCATTATAGGGGGTCTCAAAAGGCTTTAGTAAAATATTTTCCAAAAGAATACTAAGATTTTAGCTCATCAGCGGCGGCAATTACTTTTTTCTCAAGATCAGCTTTATAGTCCATAATGGCGGCTAAAACATCAGGTTGAGCACTGCCAAGAATCTGTGCAGCTAAAATCCCTGCGTTTTTTGCTCCATTGAGGGCTACGGTAGCAACAGGTACGCCGCCAGGCATTTGAAGGATAGACAATACAGAGTCCCAGCCGTCTATGGAGTTGCTCGACTTAACGGGTACGCCAATAACAGGAAGGGGAGAAATGGCCGCTATCATCCCAGGGAGATGAGCAGCTCCTCCGGCACCAGCGATAATGACTTTTATTCCTCTTTTATGGGCTTGTGTTCCGTACTCCATCAGCTTTTTTGGTGTACGGTGGGCAGAAACGATATCTACCTCTGCATCAATCCCCAAGGTTTTTAGAATATCAATTGCTTCTTGCATTACGGGCAAATCTGATTTGCTCCCCATTATGATTCCAATTTCTGCCATATTAATGTGTTCTTACGGTTAGTAGTTTTTTTACTTCTTCAGCACGTTCCCTGGCTTTGTCTAAAGCAGGATCAACGATGGTAACATGCCCCATCTTTCGGAAAGGACGAGTTTCTTTTTTCCCATAGATATGCGGGGTAACCCCTTCAAAAGAAAGTACTTCATTTATGTTTTCGTAGTAAACAGGCCCATCATAGCCCTCAGCTCCGACGAGGTTGACCATGACCCCACTGACCTTATTATCCGTTTTCCCAAGGGGGAGTTCTAGTACGGCCCGCAGATGTTGTTCAAACTGATCGGTATAGGCGGTTTCTAATGTTAGATGTCCGCTATTGTGTGGACGTGGTGCTACTTCGTTTACCAATATTTCTCCTGCTGCCGTTAGAAAAAGTTCAACCGCCAAAAGGCCTACGTTTTGTAATGCTTCTGCCACTTGTAGCGCGATTGCTTCGGCCTTTTTAGTCAGTTCGTCTGAAATTCGGGCTGGAGAAAGGACGTATTCCACTTGATTGGCTTCCGGGTGAAATTCCATTTCCACGACGGGGTAAGTGACTTTTTTTCCGTCAACAGACCCGCATACAATTACGGCCAATTCATGCGTGAAGGGGATCATTTTTTCCGCTAAACAAGCACCTTCACCCAAGCTATTCAAGTCTTCTCTCTGCCGAACGATTTTTACTCCATTTCCATCATAGCCCATTTCGGCCGCCTTCCAAACAAAAGGCATTTCTTGTTGATTCGATTCCACGGCTGCAATCAACGCTTTAAGCGAAGAGTAATTGCTATAGGGTGCCGTGGGAATTTGATGTGCCGCGTAAAAGTCTTTTTGGCGACACTTGTTCTGTATGATGTTTAGATTTGCTGCACTTGGGAAAACTTTTACCCCCTTTTTTTCTAAGTCCTCCAGGGCTTTCAGGTTGACCTGTTCAATTTCAAAAGTGACAATATCAAGGTCCTTTCCAAAATCAAATGCTGTTTGATAGTCACGAAAATCTCCGCATTCAAAATAATCACAAGCCAAACGTGACGGTGCCGCTGGACTAGGGTCTAGAACATGTGTTGTAATGTCCCATTTTCGAGTAGTATAGAGC
>WTJB01000082.1:2474-3690 GCA_011526335.1 Candidatus Arcticimaribacter sp. | reverse complement strand
TGCAACAACAATTGTGACCCCTGAAATAAAAAGAGATCAAAACTCCCTTTACGCAAATGCACATACAGATGTCGCTTGGCATCCCCTGCAGCCGATTCTTTTAAATAAGGCAGTAGGGCAGAAATAAAGTGTACAGCTGTAGCCGTTGGAAAGGCCTCTTTGAGTACTTCATTAAGGGCTTTTTTTTGCGGATAGACCACCGCCGCAGCTAAGTCTTCAACCGTATCATGAAGTACCTCCTCTGTAGTGCCTATGGCAGTAGCCGCAGTCAAATAGTCTCTTTTTGTTTTTTCTTCAAAGAGGGGGGTTGGGACTAAAACACAGGGGGTGTCAAAATGATAAATACGGGTGTTAGACGCACTAATTCCCTGTGAAGCGATAAAGGTTTGCAAGTCACTCGCTTTGGGCGTATTGAGCTCAAAGGGGAAAGCATAGGTTTGTTGTTGGGTACAAAAAGAAAATCCATCCTTGAGGACAAGGATGGATAAATCTTTAGGTTGATGTTTTTTATTGCTGAGCTGCATCAAAAATAGTTGGCCAGTTACCGTTATTACTAACCTCTGTTAGCGATCCTAAAACCAGTGCTGGACCATTTACGCCGTCTACAGATACGGTTTCTTTTTCTTGAGCAAGTAAATCCGCGTTTTGGTCGTGTAGAATTACGTCTTTGCTGACGCTTACTTCAAAAACAGGTACTCTAAACCCATTTTTTTCAATGATATCAGACTTGATGCTAAAGGTGCTATCCTGAACACCTTCAATAGGAATGTAGGCCATATTTTTATAGTCCGTTCTGTCTTTAAAGAGGGAATCTTTAACCGACACATAGCCCAAAGTATCAATCACAACAACTTCACGCAACATATCGATACGGTATACTTTGTCGTATTCTAGGTAAGAAGAATCTCTTTTTTGGGTTAAGGTAAAAATGCCGTTGTCGATAAACTGAATTAGGCTATCAAAATTATTGGCATAGGTGCCTTTAACGTCTTTATGGGCAATCTGCGCTTTACGAATATCTTTTAAACGATTGATAACTTTCGCATATCGCTCATTTTTAGTTTTGTTGAAGTTAATGGGACCATTGATAGAATCATAAATCTTGTAACTAAAGAAAACGATCAGTATCCAGAGTAGGGCTTGAATTGCAATTTTCATTCTATATTGTTTGTTTGAAAACAAAACTACAATTTTTTTTTATTCATAAAAGTATTTG
>WTJB01000082.1:0-2464 GCA_011526335.1 Candidatus Arcticimaribacter sp. | reverse complement strand
AACCATGACTCCTTCCGAATTTCAGGCCGAACTTTTAGGGCAATTTCCCTTCACACCCACGCCTTCTCAGCAAGATTGTTTGGAGAAAATGGCAACTTTTTTGACATCTTCTAATAAGGAAGAACTTTTTTTGATGAAGGGTTATGCAGGTACCGGAAAGTCTACCCTTATCGGGCATATTGTACAACAGTTACCGAAGCTCAATCAAAAGGCCGTATTGATGGCCCCTACAGGTCGGGCGGCTAAAGTCGTGGCGGGCTATGCCAAACGCAAGGCATTTACCATTCATAAACAAATTTACTACACCAAAAGCGAAGGGGGGAGTGGGATGCAATTTGTGTTAAAACCCAATAAGTACCGCGACACCCTTTTTATTGTGGATGAAGCCTCAATGATAGGGGATGATCGTCAAAATGCAAAGCTCTTTGAAAACGGCTCCCTCTTGGATGACCTGATGCAATATGTAGATGCAGGAAAAAACTGCAAGTTGCTCTTGGTGGGAGATCCAGCGCAATTACCCCCCGTACATCTTGCCTTAAGCCCAGCATTAGATGCAGAAAACCTTAGTTACAGTTTCAACAAAAAAATAGTAAACGCCGAGCTTACAGAAGTGATGCGGCAAGCAAAGAGCTCCGGTATTTTGCGAAATGCCACCGCCCTTAGAAACCAATTAGAAGAAGAAGATTACAGTACATACACCTTTGATTTGGACCGCCCAGATGTCATGCGTTTAAGAGAAGGGAATGAGATTTTGGAGTGCCTAGAAACGGCTTTATCAGAAGACGGACCAGAGGAAACGGTATTTATTGTCCGCTCAAATAAACGCGCCAATCTCTACAATCAGAATATTCGTTCTCGTGTACTTTTTTTAGAAGCCGATCTTGCTGTGGGTGATCAGCTTATGGTAGTCAAAAACAATTATTTTTGGTTGGCCCCCGATTCTGCACCAGGGTTTATTGCCAATGGGGATTTGATAAAAATCCAACGGATCATTTCTCACAAAGAAATTTATGGATTTCGCTTTGCTCAGGTAGAAGTCAGTTTAGTGGATTATCCCAATACTCCTGCATTTGACACCACCCTTTTGTTGGATACCCTTAGCTCTGAGTCCTCTTCTTTATCGTATGAAGAAAGCAACCAATTGTATCAGGCAGTACAAGAAGATTATGCCCATTTAACCTCAAAATATAAACGCTTTTTGGCGGTAAAAAACAACCCGTATTTCAACGCATTACAAGTCAAGTATTCCTACGCGATTACTTGCCACAAATCTCAGGGGGGGCAATGGAATAAGGTATTTATTGAGCAACCCTACTTAGCTGAAGGACCTGATAGAGATTATTTTCGTTGGTTGTATACGGCCATGACAAGAGCCCAAGGTCAGCTCTATTTGGTAGGTTTTCCAAAAGACTACTTTCCTGCAGTAGAATAACAAAAATATTAAGCTATTTTTGTTTTTAGATGAAATCAATAGCAGTCATACCCGCGCGATATGCGGCCCAACGTTTCCCCGGGAAACTAATGCAAGACCTTGGCGGCGTTCCAGTAATTGTACAAACGTACCGCACAGTAGTCGCCACTGGTCTCTTTGATCAAGTCGTTGTCGCCACAGATGATGATCGTATTGCCACCGCCATACAAAGCGAAGGGGGAAAGGTTTTTAAAAGTCAAAAAGAGCATGATTGCGGGAGCGATCGTATTGCAGAAGCGGTGAGAGAAAGTGATGCTGATATAGTGGTGAATATTCAGGGAGACGAACCCTTTATCCATAAACAAAGCCTTGCGGACCTTTTAGCGGTTTTCGCCCATGACCCTGATAAAATGATTGACCTTGCCTCTTTAATGTTCTCGATGACGGATAGTGAGGCGGTAAACAACCCAAACAATGTTAAGGTCATTGTGGATGAAAATAATTTTGCCCTTTATTTTTCACGCTCCCCGATTCCCTTCTACAGAGAAACGACGGTAGCTAAAATTTATCACAAACATATTGGGATCTATGCTTTTCGTAAAAACGCTCTTATGGCATTTAGTTCAAGCAATATGACTCCTTTAGAGAAGGCCGAAAAAATAGAGTGTATACGTTATTTGGAGCAGGGAAAGAAAATGAAGATGGTGCCTACCCCTTTTGAATCTATTGGTATAGACACGCCAGAAGATCTAGAAATCGCCCAACAAAAATTAAAAGCTTAGTCTATGTTTCGTTATTTGTGTGTGTTTTTTGCCTTTTATGTTTTTCGTTTTCGATTAAAAGGAGAATTTCCCAAAGAAAAAAAATTTGTGATCGCTGTTGTCCCGCATACCAGCAATCTAGACTTTTTATTGGCCATTGGGGTGCGAACTTATCTCAAAGAGCCCATACATTTTGTTGGGAAAAAAGAACTTTTTACCCCATTGACTTCATGGTTTTTTAAAGGCTTGGGCGGAATGCCTTTGAACCGTAAAAAAAATGAAAACGTAGTAG
>WTJB01000259.1:12621-14038 GCA_011526335.1 Candidatus Arcticimaribacter sp. | reverse complement strand
GGGTAATAAAACTAAACAGTGTCCCTAGTCCAAAAAGAGCTACACCCACATAGGCGATTAATTGCCCAAAGGCCATTGTTTGTGCTAAAATTAACCCTCCAAAAATGACAAACATAGACAACTGAGAGGCAACATTTACCATCGGAACTAAAGTAGAACGCATTTGCAGCCATTCATACCCTATGGCATGTTGTACGGCATGACCACATTCATGAGCAGCAACGGCAGCAGCAGAGGCATGTCGTTGACTATAAACCCCTTCGCTCAAGTTTACGGTCTTTGTTTTTGGATTGTAATGATCTGTCAACATCCCGGGGGTAGAAACTACTTTTACATCTGTGATTCCATGATCTGATAACATCTGTTCGGCAATTTCTCTTCCCGAAAGTCCATTGCGAAGATTGACTTTAGCGTATTTCTTAAACTTTGACTTTAATCGGTTACTTACCGCTGCACTGATCAGTGCAAATGCGATAATAATCAAATAGTAGGTTCCCATATTATTTATGTTTTAGTTTAAAAATAATTATCGTGACCAATAGAATAAGGGTAATCACATTGGCCAATATAATAGGATAGCTTTCAATAAGTATGCCATAGATTCCCCACAAAGAAACACCTGTCAACATGACCCAGTACATCGACAAAGAGACTCCATCTGCTGTTTTGGTTTTCCATATTTTTAGCACTTGAGGAATATATGCTCCTGTTGTTAAAATAGCCGCCAAGAAACCTATCCACTCTATAGACATTACCCTACAATATTGATGATTTTACCGGGAACAACAATGACTTTCTTTGGTGTTCTTCCTTCCAAATACTGTTGTGTTTTTTCTTCTTTCAAAATAAGTTCTTCTATTTCTTTGGGATCAAGGTCAAGCGAGAATTCTTGTTTAAAACGCATTTTACCGTTAAAAGAAACAGGATATTCTTTGGTTGACTCGACCAAAAAGGCTTCATCAAATACCGGAAAAGCTTCTTTGGTAATGCTTTCATTATGCCCGAGTAGCTCCCAAAGTTCTTCTGAAATGTGAGGGGCAAAGGGAGAGAGTAAAACAACCAAAGGTTCCAATACTTCTCTTTCATTGCATTTTAGTTTCCCCAACTCATTTACACAAATCATAAAGGAACTAATGCAGGTGTTGAATGAAAAATTTTCAATGTCTTCATTGACCTTTCTAATGGTCTGATGCAATACTTTCAGGGCTGCCTTGTCCGCTGAATCACTCGTTACAGAAAATGCTTCTTGCGGATGGAACAAACGCCACAGTTTTTTTAAAAACGAATGAACACCAGAAATTCCTGCCGTATTCCACGGTTTAGCTTGTTCTAGTGGCCCTAAAAACATTTCGTACATGCGTAAAGTATCTGCCCCATAGGTGTCGCAGATCTCATCTGGATTGACGACATTGTACTT
>WTJB01000259.1:0-12521 GCA_011526335.1 Candidatus Arcticimaribacter sp. | reverse complement strand
CCCAATATCATCCCCTGATTAATGAGCTTTTTGGCGTATTCATCTACGGGGAGTAAATCCAAGTCAAACAAAAACTTTTGCCAAAAACGACTATAGAGCAAATGGCCTGTTGCATGCTCGCTTCCCCCTAGATAGAGATCAACATCTTTCCAATACTCCGCTGCCGCTTTAGACACAAAAGTGTTCTCGTTATTTGCATCCATATATCGGTAGAAGTACCATGAACTCCCTGCCCATCCTGGCATCGTATTTAACTCTAAAGGAAAAATACTTTTATGATCAATTGAGGTGTTGTCAACCACTTTTTCATGGACAGTATCCCACGCCCATTGCGTAGCATTTCCTAATGGTGGCGAACCTTCTGGTGTAGGCAAATAGTGCTCTACTTCAGGTAATTCTAAAGGCAAATGCTTGCTGTCTAAAGCCTGTGGGAGTCCATTTTTATAATATACCGGAATAGGTTCTCCCCAATACCGCTGGCGACTGAATATAGCATCGCGCAATCTGTAATTTATCGTTCCTTTTCCGCACCCTTTTTCCTCAATATGTGCTATAACTTTTTGCATTGCAGCTGCATAGGTCAGACCGTTTAAGAAATCGGAATCTTGTAAAGCGACTGCATCGCCTTTTTCTGTATAAGCTGCCGCACTAATATCTGCCCCTTGGAAGATGTTTTTTATGGGAAGATCAAAATATTTAGCAAAATCATAGTCCCGCTGATCGCCGCAAGGTACCGCCATAACCGCCCCTGTTCCATATCCTGCAAGCACATAGTCCCCTATCCATATGGGGATAAGCTCTTGCGTCAAAGGGTGTATAGCGTAGGCGCCTGTAAATACCCCACTGATGGATTTTACATCTGCCATCCGTTCGCGTTCAGAGCGTTTTGAGGCTTGATCAATATATGCTTCTACCGCCTTTTTTTGTTCTGGCGTGGTAATTTCTTGCACCAAATCTAGTTCAGGAGCCAAGGTCATAAAGGTTACCCCAAAAAGGGTATCGGGTCGGGTGGTAAATACTTCAATCTCACCCGGGTGTTTTTCAATTTTAAAACGTACCGAAGCCCCCACGGATTTTCCAATCCAGTTGCGTTGCATTTCTTTGAGTGGTTCCGGCCAATCGATTCGGTCTAATCCTTCAAGCAAGCGCTCAGCATAGGCACCGATTCGCATGCTCCATTGTTTCATTTTCTTTTTTGTTACAGCATAACCTCCTCTTTCTGATACCCCGTTGATGATTTCATCATTGGCCAAAACTGTTCCCAATTCGGGACACCAGTTCACCTCGGTATCCGACAAGTAGGCCAAGCGGTATTGCAAAACTATTTTTTGCTTTTCTTCTTCTGTGTATTGCGCCCATTCTGATGCGGTAAATTGTGTGGCATCAGCATCACAAACTGCCGATACAGCCGCCGATCCTCCTGCTTCAAATTGTGAAATCAATTGCGTGATGGGAAAAGCCTTATCTTGCTTTATATCATAATAGGACCCAAAAAGCTGAAGAAAAATCCATTGTGTCCATTTGTAATAATTGGGCTGCGAGGTGCGTACTTCTCTACTCCAATCGAATGAAAACCCCATACGATCTAACTGCTCTCTGTACCGATTGATATTGGTTTCTGTTGTGATTTGAGGATGTTGCCCTGTTTGAATCGCATATTGTTCTGCAGGCAACCCAAAAGAATCATACCCCTGAGGATGTAAAACATTAAACCCTTGATGGCGCTTATAACGCGCTACAATATCACTGGCGATGTACCCTAGTGGGTGTCCCACGTGTAGCCCTGCCCCTGAGGGATAGGGAAACATATCCAAGACATAATATTTTGGTAAAGAAGATTCATTCTCTGCTTTAAACGTTTGGTGTTGGGCCCAGTAAGCTTGCCATTTTTTTTCGATCTGGTTAAAATCGTACCCCATGAAAGTTAAATTTATCCCGCTAAAATACTGCGAATAGGGCAAAGGAAAAAGTTTATCCCCTCTTAGAATACAATTTCCTAGGGGTTTAGTATTTTTACCCTAATATTTAGATTTCCAATCGGTGAACAGGCAAGATAAATTTCAAAAAAGACGTTTAATTTCTTCTTACTTCTCTGTAGTAATAAGCATTTCTCTGGTTTTGTTTTTGGTTGGTATTTTAGGCTTGCTTTTGGTGAATTCAAAGAAAGTTGCAGATCATTTCAAAGAACAAATAGCTTTGACGATTTACATCAATGACAATGCAAAACCCATTGAAATCAAACAACTACAAAAAAGTTTAGCATTACGAAAAGCCACGAAAAGCATAACCTACGTTTCTAAAGAAGATGCTGCCCAAGTACATGCCAATGAAATCGGAGAAGACTTTATGAGTTTTTTAGGATACAATCCCTTGCTAAACTCTTTGGACGTTTACTTTAATGCTGATTTTGTTTCGCCTGAATTTCTCAGTGGAATAAAAACTGAATTGGAAGAGAAAAACTACATCAATGAAATTGTTTACGATCAGCCTCTATTGGAAATTTTAGATGAAAACATCAAAAAAATCACCCAATGGATCATCTTGCTTTCCAGTGTTTTTATTTTGGTTGCCATTTTACTCATCAACAGTTCTATACGACTGTCTATTTACTCCAAAAGACTAATCATTAAAACCATGCAGTTGGTGGGAGCGACGAAACGTTTTATTCGAAGACCTTTTATCTTTAAACACCTACAGCTAGGCCTTTTGGGATCTGTAATTGCTTTATCGGGATTAACGTTCTTGCTATACGAATTGAACCTTCGTTTTCCAGAACTCAACCTGATGCAAAACCCTGTAGAAATAGGCAGTATTTATGCCTTTGTCTTGGGGCTAGGTATTCTGATAACCGCCTTGAGCACTTTCTTTGCAACCCAACGCTTTTTGAACCTGACTACTGACGCCGTAAACTAAGCTTATGAAAAAACAACCCGCCACTAAAAAGCAATTCCTTTTTGAAAGAAGAAACTATCTCTTTTTGAGTATTGCTGTTGCCTTTATTGGTCTTGGATTTGCACTTATGGCCGGTGGAGGCAGTGACGACCCTAATGTATTTAATCCTGAAATTTTTAATTTTCAACGCATTCGTCTAGCCCCAACACTTGTACTTACGGGTTTTGGTGTAGCGATGTATTCTATTTTAACCGCTCCTAAAGCAAAATAAATGGACGGGCTTAGCGCGCTTATTTTAGGAATAATTCAAGGACTCACCGAATTTTTACCTGTTTCATCCAGCGGGCATCTCGAGCTGGGCAAATACCTTCTCGGCGACACCTCTATGCCCAAAGAAAGCTTACTCTTTACCATCGTACTTCACGCCGCAACGGCACTCAGTACAATGGTCGTTTTTAGAAAAGACATTGCAGAAATCTTAAACGGTCTTCTGGCCTTTAAGAACAATGAAGCAACTCAGTTTAGCCTAAAGATCATTCTTTCTATGATCCCAGCAGCCCTTGTTGGTCTGTTTTTGGAAGATGCCATCAGCCAGTTTTTTCATCGAAATCTTTTGGCCGTAGGACTGCTCCTATGCTTTACGGGACTATTGCTTTTTTTGGCTGACCGAGCAAAGCAAACAAACAAGTCGGTCGATTATGCTTCTGCTTTTTGGATAGGCAGCATGCAAGCTGTCGCTATTTTACCGGGAATTTCAAGAAGTGGAGCCACCATAGCCACCGCTGTGCTATTGGGAATTGATAAAGAAAAAGCGGCTAAATTTTCTTTTTTAATGGTCATCCCCCTCATTTTAGGAAGTATGGCCAAAAGTTTTTTAGCCTTGGATACTTCCGCTACTACCCCCGCTATCCTCCCCTTAGTCATTGGTTCTATTGCTGCATTTATTACGGGGCTATTGGCCTGTAGATGGATGATTGCATTGGTGAAAAATGCACAGTTAAAATACTTTAGTTTCTACTGTATAATCGTTGGTGGTTTAGCCCTCAGTATTGCTTTAGGATGAAGATGGACACTAACCCCTTTTTGGATGGAAAAGTAATCTTAATTGATAAAGATCTGGAGTGGAGTTCTTTTCAGGTAGTAAACAAAATACGGTATCTGATCCGCAACCATTACAAACTCAAGAAAATCAAAGTAGGGCACGCTGGAACTTTAGATCCTCTAGCTTCAGGCTTACTGGTTTTGTGTACGGGAAAGATGACCAAAAAAATAGCCGACTACCAAGGACAAAAAAAAGAGTACACAGGGACGATTACCCTAGGCGCCACTACTCCATCTTATGATTTGGAAACAGAAGTAGATCATCACTTCCCTATAGATCACATCACCGAGGATTTACTTGAAAACGTTGCACAGAAATTTGTCGGAGAAATTGAGCAGTACCCTCCTGTTTTTTCAGCTTTAAAAAAAGACGGGAAACGTCTGTACGAATATGCAAGAGCCGGCGAAGAGGTCACCATTAAAGCACGAAAAATAGAAATCTCTTCTTTTAGCCTCACCCGCATTTGTCTTCCTGAAGTCGACTTTACTGTACGCTGCTCAAAAGGAACCTACATACGTTCTCTAGCCCACGATTTTGGAAAAGCTTTGGGAAGTGGTGCCCACCTGAGCCGTTTACGCAGAACCGCCATCGGAAACCTAAGGGTAGAAAATGCACAGAGTGTAGCGGACTTCGAGGAATTTTTAAAGGCATAAATACATTTCGTTTTCTTTTAAAGCGGATTTCTTCTTGACCTGAGATTGCTTATATTTGTTGGAATATAAATTTCTATGAAGTACAAACGGATATTACTCAAACTTAGCGGAGAAGCATTAATGGGCGATCAAGCCTATGGCATTGATCCCAAACGTATTCAAGAATATGCGAGTGAGATCAAACACCTCTACCAAGCTGGAGTAGAAATCGCTATCGTTATTGGTGGTGGAAATATTTTTAGAGGAGTCTCTGGCGCAAGTGAAGGGATGGATCGAGTGCAAGCCGACTATATGGGCATGCTGGCGACGGTCGTCAATGGACTAGCGCTTCAGAGTGCTTTAGAAAACAGTGATGTCCCAACACGTTTACAGACAGCATTAAAGATAGAAGCCGTAGCCGAGCCTTATATAAAACGTAAAGCGGTACGCCATTTAGAAAAAGGAAGAGTCGTTATTTTTAGTGCCGGAACGGGAAATCCGTTTTTTACTACCGACTCTGCAGCGGTGTTGCGCGCCATAGAAATAAACGCTGACGTTATCCTAAAAGGAACCCGTGTAGATGGTATCTACAATGAAGATCCCGAAAAAAACAAATCGGCGATTAAATTTGATGCCCTCTCTTTTGAAGAGGTGCTTAAACGTGGACTAAAAGTAATGGATACCACCGCCTTTACCCTCAGCCAAGAAAACAATTTACCCATTATAGTTTTTGATATGAACACCCAAGGCAACTTGCATAAGGTTGTCCAAGGAGAAAATATCGGAACAACTGTGTATTTATAATAAATGTTATGAACGAAGAATTAAACTTTATCATCGATTCCGCTAAGGAAAGCATGTCTCAAGCGATTCAGCATTTAGAGAAAGAACTCTTGAATATCCGTGCTGGGAAAGCCAATCCTGTTATGCTAAGCAGTGTAATGGTAGAATATTATGGTGCCCCCACTCCCTTAAGCCAAGTGGCGAACATCAACACCCCTGATGCGCGCACCTTAAGTGTACAACCCTGGGAAAAATCACTTCTAGCGGATATAGAAAAAGGCATTATGGTAGCCAACCTCGGTTTTAATCCGATGAATAACGGAGAATCTATTATCATTAACGTCCCTCCGCTAACAGAAGAGAGAAGAAAAGAATTGGCTAAAATGGCAAAAAGCGAAGTAGAAAATGCTAAAATTAGCATTCGAAACGCCAGAAAAGAAGCCAATCAGGACATCAAAAAAGCAGAAGCCTCTGAAGACGAGCAAAAAAACTGTGAAATTGATGTGCAAAATATAACCGATGACTTTATCAAGAAATCTGACGCTATCTATCAAGTCAAAGAAAAGGAAATCTTAACGGTATAATCCAGAAATAAATCAGTTTGGGGCTTGGCTAGAAAAAGAAAAAGTAGATGGAGTTTTTGGGAAGCTGTCGCCCGACTTATCCTTAGGAATAGAATTGCCTTTATTGTTGCACTGGTAGGGGTTACCCTTTTCTGGGCGACCCAATGGAAGTATATGCGCTTTACCTTTACCGAAGCCAACTTACTTCCGGACAATCATCCCGAAAATATTCGGTACAATGACTTCTTGTCGCTCTTTGGGGAAGAAGGCAATGTCATTGTTATTGCAGTAAAAGACGAAAGCTTATTTACGCCTGAAAAACTTTCCGCCTGGAACGCTTTAAGCAAAAAACTGAATGGGTTTGATGAAATCGACTTTGTCCTGTCTTTGGAAAACCTTCAGGTCTTAACCAAAAACACAAGCAAAGGAAAATTTGAGCTGGAGCCGCTATTGACCAATACAAACTTGGACAGTACCGGAATCAAACAATTGAAGCAACGGCTGTTTCTTGAATTGCCCTTTTTTGAAAACTTACTTTTCAATCCCACTTCAGAAAGTGTACGAACCGGAATCTATATGCGGTCTGAGGTCGTAAACTCTGCCGCGAGAAAAGACTTTATTTTTAACACATTTATCCCCTTAATCGAATCCTTTGAAAAGGAAACGGGCCTAAAAGTACACAGTTCCGGGATGCCTTACATCCGTACGCTCAATGCGCAAAATATCGTGGACGAAATTGGGATGTTTGTTTTTGCGGCTATGGGAGTGACTTCCCTGATTTTTTTCTTATTTTTCCGATCCATGCGTGCCACCCTGATTTCCATGGTTGTTGTTCTTATTGGAGTGGCTTGGGCATTGGGAACCCTAGGATTATTGGGCTATGAAATTACGGTACTTACGGCACTTATTCCTCCGCTGATTATCGTCATTGGTATTCCCAACTGCATCTTCCTCATCAACAAGTATCAACAAGAAGTTGCCAAACACGGAAATCAAATCAAATCATTGCAACAGGTAATCGTCAAAATCGGGAATGCTACCCTAATGACCAACCTGACCACCGCTTCGGGCTTTGCCACTTTTATTTTGACCAACAGTAAACTGCTGAAAGAATTTGGGATTATCGCATCAATAAACGTCATCGGTATTTTTATTCTTTCCCTTTTGGTTATCCCTATTTTATACAGCTTTATGTCGCTCCCAAAAGCGAAACACCTAAACCATTTAAAGAACAAATCTATTGATCGGTTTGTAAAGTGGATGGAAGCCAAGGTGCGCCATAAGAGAATAAACACCTATATCATTACCTTAATTGCCTTAGTGGCTAGCATCATAGGAATCTACCAAATCGAAATTTCGGGGAGTATTTTAGAAGATATGCCCAAAAAGCAATCTTTCTTTAAAGACATTTTATTTTTTGACCGTGAGTTTGAAGGCATTGTTCCGCTTGAAATTTTGATTGATACGCAGCGGAAAGATGGAGCAATGAAGCTTTCAACCCTTAAACGGATGGAACGTTTGTCCGAGGTCATAGACGATATCCCTGAACTGTCCCCTAGCCTATCTGTCGTCAATGCGCTTAAATACGCAAAGCAAGCGTACTACAATGGGAACCCAAATTACTATCAACTGCCCAGCGCACAAGAAAATCGGTTTATCTTTTCGTATTTCGACAATGAAAGTTCGAACAACAAAAGCAATGTCTTGACAAATTATGTAGACAAAACTGGGCAATATGCTCGAATGACCACCTACATGACCGACATTGATACCGAACGTATGGAAGAAATTGAGGAAGAACTCAATAAAGCAATCACGAAGATATTTCCAGCAGAACGCTATCAGGTACAATTGACGGGGAAAGCCTTGTTGTTTTTGAAAGGAACAAAGTACTTAATCAAAAACTTGGTACTCTCCCTTTCTTTGGCCATACTTTTGATTGCCTTGTTTATGGCCTATATGTTCCGATCTTACAAAATGATCTTAATCTCATTAATTCCCAATCTCTTGCCGTTACTCATAACCGCTGGAATGATGGGGTATCTAAACATCCCCATAAAGCCCTCCACTATATTGGTGTTTAGTATTGCCTTTGGAATTTCTGTGGATGACACCATTCACTTTTTGGCCAAATATCGTCAAGAGTTGATCGCGTCTAAATGGAAAATACAACGCTCTGTCTATGCCGCTCTCAGAGAAACTGGGGTAAGTATGTTCTATACTTCTATCGTTTTGTTCTTTGGTTTTTCTGTCTTTATGTCTTCAGAATTTGGCGGTACGGTTGCCTTAGGAGGTTTAGTTTCTGCAACCTTATTATTCGCCATGTTGGCCAATTTGATCCTACTTCCCTCCTTGCTTATTTCTCTCGAAAAAACCGTATCCAACGAAAATGTATTGAAAGCCCCTAAGATCAATATCATTGACACGGAAAGTCAGGGGAAAGGAACAAAAAAATAAGCGTACTTTTTTTCGGGAAAACGTATCTTTGCGTCAAATTTTTTACGCATGAGTAGCAAAATAAAACAGCTTTTAACACAAAAACCGGAAGGCCAACAAGTAAGCGTTCAGGGTTGGGTTAGAACCTTTAGAGCCAATCGTTTCATTGCGCTTAATGATGGATCTACTTTGGCCAACCTACAATGCGTAGTAGATTATGAAAATTTTGACGAAAACCTTATCCGTAAAATAACAACGGGAGCAGCGGTAAAAATTACAGGGCAATATGTAGAGAGTAGCGGAAAAGGGCAAGCCTCTGAAATTCAGGTCAGTGAATTACACCTCTATGGAAGTGCAGATCCTGAAACCTATCCCATACAACCCAAAAAACACAGCTTTGAATTTCTACGGGAAAAAGCCCACCTTAGGGTAAGAACGGCTACATTTAGTGCCGTAATGCGGGTAAGAGCCGCTCTTTCCTTTGCTGTTCATGACTTTTTTAGAGCAGAAGGATTTCATTATGTACATACCCCTATCATTACCGGTAGTGATGCTGAGGGTGCCGGAGAAATGTTTCGGGTAAGCACCATAGACCCAAAAAACCCTCCCCTAAATGAAGAAGGGAACGTTAATTATAAAGAAGACTTTTTCGGAAAAGAAACCCATTTAACGGTTTCTGGTCAGCTAGAAGCAGAAACCTATGCCATGGGCTTGGGAGAGGTGTATACTTTTGGTCCAACCTTTCGTGCAGAAAACTCGAATACAACTCGACATTTAGCCGAGTTCTGGATGATAGAGCCCGAGATGGCGTTTTATGATCTGATTGATAATATGGACTTGGCAGAAAAATTCATTAAATCTGTCTTGCGCTATGTTTTAGTTCACTGCAAAGAGGATTTGGCCTTTTTGGATGAGCGTTTTACAAAAGAAGAGCAAAGCAAACCCCAAGCGCAACGCAGTGCTATGGGATTATTAGAAAAAATAAACTTTGTTGTCGATAACGAATTTAAGCGGGTAAGTTATACCGAAGCTATTGATATTCTAAGAAATTCAAAGCCCAACAAAAAGAAGAAATTTGACTATATCATTGAAGAATGGGGCGCAGATTTACAATCCGAACACGAGCGCTTTTTAGTAGAAAAGCATTTTAAAACCCCCGTAATTCTATTTGACTATCCTGCAAAAATCAAAGCATTTTACATGCGTTTGAACGATGATGGAAAAACAGTAAGAGCAATGGATATCTTATTCCCTGGCATCGGTGAAATTGTTGGAGGATCGCAACGCGAAGAGCGCTTAGACATACTCCAAGAACGCATAAAAGCGATGGGAATAGAAGAGGAAGAACTGTGGTGGTACCTTGACTTGAGAAAATTTGGGACGGCACCGCATAGCGGATTTGGTCTTGGTTTTGAACGTCTGGTTTTATTTGCTACCGGTATGGGGAATATCCGTGATGTGATTCCTTTCCCTAGAACACCACAAAACGCTTCCTTTTAAGCTGAGGGATTTTTGTATCTTTAGGGAAGACTCCAAACCATCATGCTAAAACAACATCTTCAACTCAAACTAGCCCAAAAGCTGTCTCCCCAACAGATACAGCTGATGAAGTTGATTCAACTCCCTACCTTGGACTTTGAGCAACGGATTCAAAACGAGATTGAAGAAAACCCTGCCCTTGAAAGTGGGAAAGAAAAAGAGGACAACGAACTCACCGAATCCTTATACGAAGAGCAAAATGATGTTATTGACACCCAAGACATTGACATCGATGCCTATTTGAGTGATGACGAAATCCCCTCCTACCGCTTAAACACGAACAACTACAGTAGTGATGATGAAGAAAAAAGCATCCCGCTTGCTGGAGGTATTGGCTTTCATGAAAACTTGAAATCACAGATTGGGGCGCTGATATTGACTGAGGAGGAAAAACAAATTGCAGAGTTCCTTATTGGTAGCTTGGACGATAGCGGATATTTGCGCAGAAGCCTTCAAGATCTTGCAGACGATTTGGCCTTTACCCAAAACATTCTGGTAACGGAAAAACAAATTGAACATGTCCTGAAAAAAGTGCAAGAAATAGACCCTCCCGGTGTTGCCGCAAGGGATTTACAAGAATGCCTTGCACTACAATTGGAACGTAAAAGTTTGACGGTTGATATCATTATGGCCACACGCATCATTCAAGAAGCTTTTGAACTGTTTACTAAAAAACACTATAAAAAGATTCAGGATAAATTCGATGTTGATGAGGAGATGCTGAAAAGTGGCATTAAAGAAATCGAAAAATTGAACCCAAAACCTGGCGGAGCCTTATCAGGAGTGTTTCAAAACACGCATATCGTTCCTGATTTTTCCTTGACCATAGAAAACGGAGAACTCAACGTGGTGCTCAACCGAAGAAATGCACCCGAGCTTCACGTTTCTTCCACCTATCAAGAAATGCTAAAAGGGTATAAGGAAAGTCAGAATAAAACCAAATCACAAAAAGAAGCTGTACAATTTATCAAACAAAAATTGGATGCCGCACAGTGGTTTATAGACGCCATTCAGCAACGCTATCAAACCCTATACCTGACTATAAATGCTATTGTTGACCATCAAAAAGAATACTTTTTAAGTGGGGATGAACGGCATTTAAAACCCATGATTTTAAAAGATATTGCTGAAAAAATAAATATGGATATTTCTACCGTATCACGGGTAGCCAATAGTAAATATATCGACAGCCCCTATGGGACCAAACTTTTAAAAACATTTTTTTCAGAGTCGTTGACCAATAGTGAGGGGGAAGAAGTCTCTACCCTTGAGATAAAAAAAATTCTTCAAAACTTAATTGACAAGGAAGACAAACGCAAGCCTTTGGCCGACAATGCCCTAGCCGATCAATTAAAACAAAAAGGGTATAAGGTAGCCCGCAGGACCGTTGCAAAATACAGAGAGCAACTCAACTATCCTGTAGCGCGTCTGCGAAAAGAATTATAGCAAATAAAAAATAAGGCCAAATTTAAGGGCAGATAGTTCTAAGGGAACGTCTTCTTGGGTCCTGGTACTTTTTGAAAAGAAAGAGCTAAAGCCATACTCAAAATAAATATTCCAGGTGTCGTATCCCATAGCAAGGCTTAGACTGTGTTGGAAAGGGGTAATATTATTTTTTATGTTCTTTGGTCTGCCGTAAAACGGATCAATGCGGTTTAAAAATTGATAATTCAATTTATATCCGCCATATATTCGCCAAAAATCATGTTGTTCTAGCGTAGAAGTACGCCACCGAAATTCTACAGGAAGGGTGATATAATGTCTGGAAAGCCTATTCTTTGAGGACAACATTGTACTGGAAGTAAGGCTAAAAACAGAGGCATCTATAGAATTCTCAACCGTTAGGTTACTAATGATATAATCATAACCGTATCCCAAGCCGATACCCAATGCCCGTTGGCCGTTTGAACTAAGGGAAATATCATTGATATACCCCAATTGAAAACTGTGAGAAAACCCAAATTGGGTGAATTCTGGGATGTCATGACGAACATTTAAATAGGAAGCGCTTAAGAAAAATTGATCTTCTTTATACGAGCTTTCTTCCTCTTGCCCCCGCAAAAGAAAGGAATAGATCATCACGCTAAAGAATAGAAAATATCGCATCGTTCAAAATTACAATATAATATCAGACCATAAAAAAAGGCACCCTAGAAGAGTGCCTTTTATTCTTTGTAAGAACATTAATTAGTCGAGGTTCTGAGCATAATCCCCTACACGAGTCGTGTAGTTAATTTTTAATGCATTTACCTTTCTTAACTCTTGCTTTATATCCGAAATGAGACCCATGTTGGTTTCCCCGTCCACTTTTAGTGCTGTAGTAAGTACATTTTGCAATTCTTGACGTTTAGAGGCGCGCTCTGCCAAGACAAATGCACCAACATCGGCTACTGTAGCAAACTTATCGTTAAGCTGAATACGGGCTTGTGTACCGTATTTATCTGCATAACGTGTAGAAGGTTTTCCAGCATAGATGTACATCACACGGTCTTTTTTGTCTAACTTTTGAATTTGATCTGCAGCAGGCAGAGAATTCGCTACCATAAGGGTGCTATCACGCATTACAGTTGCTAC
>WTJB01000074.1:1609-3725 GCA_011526335.1 Candidatus Arcticimaribacter sp. | reverse complement strand
GTAATTGACCAAAAAAACGAGGAGTTACAACGCCAAATCGAAGAAAAAGATAAGGCATAAGAAAAAACAATGTACTGTAGCGAGTGGCGTACAAATATCCCTTACATTTGTACCTACAACAATTAGCTATGAAAACAGTATATCACGCCGCCAACAGCCGTGGACACCAAGACCACGGTTGGTTAGTAGCCAACCATTCGTTTAGTTTTGCCAACTGGCACAACCCGGAAAGAGTCCACTTTGGTGCTCTTCGTGTGCTCAATGATGACTATGTAGCGCCCAGTCGTGGTTTTTCAACCCATCCCCACGACAATATGGAAATCGTTACCATTCCTTTGGTAGGCGATTTAACCCATCAAGACAGCATGGGGCATTCAGCGGTGATCTGTGAAGGCGATATTCAAGTGATTAGTGCTGGAACAGGGATTTACCACAGCGAACAAAACAAACGCTCAGACAAGCAAGTGGAACTACTTCAATTGTGGATTTTCCCCAACCAACAAAATGTGCATCCGCGCTATGATCAAATCTCCATTCGCGACCTCAAGAAAGAGAATGCCTTTTACCAAATTCTTTCTCCCGACGAAGAAGACGCTGGCTCTTGGATCCATCAAAAAGCGTGGATGCACCTCGGAGATTTTACACAAAAAACAGAAAACAACTACAGCTTGGGCGCTGAAGGCAATGGCGTCTATATTTTTGTCATTGAAGGTAGCGCTACCGTAGGGGAACATCAACTCGCAAAAAGAGATGCGCTGGGAGTTTGGGACACCGCTAATGTAAATATTACTGCTGCTGAAAATAGCCGATTACTCTTGATTGATGTACCACTTAAATTTTAAATCATGAACGAAAACACATCCATAAAAGAAGCCATTGAGCGACTAGAGGCACGCATTAACAACAACGATGTAAAAGATGCTGTGCATAAAATCAAATTCATGACCGCTCGTGATGTGCTCAAAGAACTACTTCGAGAAGGCTAAAGCGTAAAATGATCGTTTTTTTATCGAAATCCCTTTAAATTCAAGATATTTGATGCTAGAGGTAATGTAAAGATGAAGGCGATTGTTCCATTTCTGTTAAGGCTGTACTTGTGCTGCTGTTTTTCCATACAGCTTTGTGCTCAAGCTACCCCTCCCATTCAAATCTTTAGTCCAAAAGAGACCTCCACGGGAAACCAAAACTGGAAGATTGACCAGTTGGACGATGGCACCCTTGTTTTTGCGAATAATCAAGGTGTAGCTACCTACAATGGGGCGCGATGGAAACTTTATCCGGCCAAAGACAACTCCATTGTTCGATCGGTTAAAACCATTGGAAACCGTATTTACAGCAGTAGTTATATGGATTTTGGCTACTGGGAGAAAGATAGTACAGGCGAATTACACTACACCTCTCTAGCCGAACAATTCAATATTGAAGTACTGGAAGACGAACAGTTCTGGACAATTTTGCCCTACAACGATCGCGTTCTTTTCCAGTCCTTGAATCGCATTCTAATCGTATCGCCGCAACAAGGGGCTAAAGCTATTTTACGATTTGAAAATACCGTGGCAAAGTCCCTTGAAGTAGATGGAACCATCTATTTCCAAGTACTTAACGAGGGGTTGTACAAAATCGAAAAAGACAAAGCTGTCTTAGTAACAAACTCCCCCTTGTTTCAGGAAAATAATCTGGTTGCGCTTTTTGAAAAAGACGATGATTTGCTCGTCGTAACCCAAGAGAAAGGGCTATACCGACTTTCTAAAGAAATGGAATTGATTCCTTGGGAAGCAAACAACAGTTTACCCAAAAAAGGGGTCAATTTTTATGCAGCTATTCTCTTGAAAAACGGAGATTATGCACTGGGAACGGTTGGAAATGGGCTGATGATTTTTTCTGCTAATGGAGAATTGAAACACACCTACAACCAAACGAAAGGGCTTTCGAACAATACGGTACTTTCGCTTTTTGAAGACAAGAAAAACAACCTTTGGCTGGGACTAGACAATGGCATTAACCTTATCAATAAAGAATCGGCAATCCAAGAATATATCGACCTAAATGGGCAACTGGGTACGGTTTACACTTCGGCTGTTCAAACTAATTTTTTGTACTTGGGAACCAATCAAGG
>WTJB01000074.1:0-1509 GCA_011526335.1 Candidatus Arcticimaribacter sp. | reverse complement strand
CGTTTCTTTGAATTTGCTTCCAACAACACCCTCGTGGTAAACCATGAATACAAAGGGGTGTTCTCGTTTGAACTGGACGAAAACTTTGAAAACATTAAAAACATCCGAGTAGATGCGGTTAGCTGTAAAAGCTGTAACTCAAGCTTAGTCAATTTTGACGGAGAACTATTTTACAAAGCGAAAGAAGCATTGTATAAATATAATTTGTCTGCGAAGAAATTTCAAACAAGTGATCTTTTTACCAAAGTGAACAAAACAAATGATTTCCTCGAAGGGAAATTAATCGATGATGGAAATGGGCAACTATGGGTACTGGCAAAAAACAATGTATATACGCTAAATAAAGACAAAGCTGGAACACTGGCACTGAAAAGTTTTTCGCTCAGTGAAGGAGACCGAAAAAATGTCTCTGGCTTTGAAAATGTCAACCCCATTGGAGGTCATTCCTATTTGATTGGAAATAGTCGCGGGTATTTGAATGTAAGGCTCGATCAAATCAAGAAGGAGGAAACTTCGGTAAAAATTACAGGCATTAAAGTGAATAACAAGGTAGAAAGTACAGCTTTAAGTTTAGCAGATAATGTGACCCTTGACCATGACTTCAATAACCTGACGTATCAATTTGCGAGTTTTGACTTTAACCGCTACGGGAAAACAAAATACCAATATATTCTAGAAGGGGAAGACAGTCAATGGAGCGACTGGAACCATAAAACCACGGTCCAATATTTCAATCTCTCCCCGGGAACCTATCAGTTTAAGTTGCGTTCTAAAAAAGAAAATGTAGTTTCCCCTCCATTAGAGGCCCCAGCAATTAGCATCGCAGCCCCTTGGTTTCTCAATAGAATTGCGATCAGTTTTTATGCCATCTTGTTGTTGATTTTATTGTTTATTTATAATGCCTACTATAAAAACAAATTAAAACAGCAGCGCATTGCACTAAATGCAGAAAACAAACGTCAGCTTGAAATACAGGAATTAGAAACCCAGAAAGAAATTATTCGCTTGCGCAACGAACAGCTAAAAAAAGATATTGAAGGGAAAAGTAGAGAATTAGCGGTCGCGACCATGAGTACACTAAAACGCAACGAGTTTTTAAATAGCATCAAAAGTGAGCTAGAAGAAGTAAAAGACAAAAAGGCGAATAAGGTCATCAAAAGCATCAACGCTAAACTCAAAAACAACGACGATTGGGACTACTTTAAAAAAGCATTTGACAATACCGATCAGGATTTGTTCCGCAAACTAAAAACCACACACCCTAGCTTGACAAAAAACGATTTAAAATTGTGTGCCTACTTGCGACTCAACCTCTCTTCTAAAGAAATCGCCCCTTTATTGAACATCTCTGTGCACAGTGTTGAGATCAAAAGATACCGCTTGCGCAAAAAAATGGGCTTAGAACGCAGTCAGGGTATTGTAGAGTATATCATGACGTTTTAATAGTTGTTTATATTTTGTTTTTAAAAAGAAAAATAGCGTTATAACTGTCTCTTATACACATCTCCG
>WTJB01000004.1 GCA_011526335.1 Candidatus Arcticimaribacter sp. | reverse complement strand
AAAACAGATTACCCCCGAAACCGATGGGGTTATAGTGCAGACAAAAAAATCGCAACAAAAAGCTGCTAAATCTGTGCTCATTGAAAGTTATGGATGCCAGATGAACTTTGCAGACAGTGAAGTAGTGGCGTCTATTTTATCCAAAGAAGGGTATCAAACAACAGCGCGTTTAGAAGAAGCCGATTTGGTTTTGATCAATACATGCTCTATTCGAGAAAAAGCAGAACAAACAGTACGCAAGCGTCTGGAGAAATTTAATGCGGTAAAAAAGAATAATCCTGAAATGAAGGTGGGTGTGTTGGGCTGTATGGCAGAACGACTCAAACACAAATTTCTTGAAGAAGAAAAAATTGTGGACATGGTTGTTGGCCCGGATGCTTATAAGGACTTGCCCAATCTTTTGTCTGAAGTTGAAGAAGGAAGAGATGCCGTAAATGTCATTTTATCCAAAGAAGAAACCTACGGAGACATTGCGCCTGTTCGTATAGACAGCAATGGTGTAACGGCATTTGTCTCCATAACTAGAGGCTGTGACAATATGTGTACATTTTGCGTTGTTCCCTTTACACGCGGAAGAGAACGCAGTAGAGACCCAAAAAGTATTTTAAGCGAGATCAATGAGCTTGTAGAAAAAGGCTATAAGGAAGTAACGCTATTGGGGCAAAACGTGGACAGTTACCTCTGGTACGGGGGTGGGCTAAAAAAGGATTTTGACAAAGCCAGTGCCCTGCAACAAAAAACAGCGGTTGACTTTGCTCAACTCTTGGCTATGGTGGCTGGGGAACATCCTAGATTGCGGATACGCTTTTCTACCTCCAACCCTCAAGACATGTCTGTTGATGTCTTGCACACCATGGCAAAATATCCGAATATTTGTAAGTATATCCATTTGCCTGTACAATCTGGAAGTGACCGTATCTTAAAAAAAATGAACCGGCTTCACACCCGACAGGAATACTTTGACCTGATAGACAATATCCGACGTATTCTCCCAGAATGTGCGTTATCGCAGGACATGATTGCGGGTTTCCCAACAGAAACAGAAGAAGATCATCAAGATACCTTAAGCCTGATGGATTACGTAAAATATGATTTTGGGTTTATGTTTGCCTACTCTGAACGTCCAGGGACCTTAGCAGAAAGAAAAATGGAAGACGATATTCCCGAGGAAGTAAAAAAGCGTCGTCTGAATGAAATCATCCAAAAGCAACAAGAACACAGCCAGATTCGCACCAAAGCATTTGTCGGAAAAACAGTTTGTGTATTGGTAGAAAAACCATCAAAGCGGTCTGCGGAGCACTTAAGTGGTCGTACCACACAAAATACCGTCGTAGTCTTTCCGAAAGAAAACTACAAACCCGGAGACTTTGTCGATGTGAAAATTGAAGATTGTACTTCAGCCACCTTGCTCGGTACAGCTATAGGAATATCCAATCAAGTATAACTCATGGAGCAACTTCAAGCCATAAAACAACGTTTTGGAATCATCGGGATGAGCGATGGACTAAATCGTGCTTTAGAAAAATCTTTGCGCGTAGCCGCTACAGATATTTCTGTTTTGGTTACAGGTGAAAGTGGGGTTGGAAAAGAAAATATTCCAAAAATCATCCACCAAAACTCCCCTAGAAAACATGCCAAATACATCGCCGTTAACTGCGGGGCTATACCAGAAGGCACCATAGACAGTGAACTTTTTGGCCATGAAAAAGGAGCCTTTACAGGGGCGACAAGTACCCGAAACGGCTATTTTGAGGTCGCTGATGGAGGTACTATTTTCTTGGATGAAGTGGGCGAACTTCCCCTAGCCACGCAAGTACGACTGCTTCGGGTACTAGAGACCGGAGAGTTTCTAAAAGTAGGTTCTTCGAAAGTTCAAAAAACCAATGTAAGAATTGTAGCTGCTACCAATGTTGAGATGCAAACAGCAATTCAAAAAAATAAGTTTAGAGAAGACCTCTACTATCGTTTAAGTACTGTAGAAATTCATCTTCCCCCCCTGCGAAAACGTCCTGAAGATATTCCTTTACTGTTTAGAAAATTTGCAGCTGACTTTGGGCAAAAATACAGAATGCCCCCCTTACGCCTAGATGAAACCGCACAACAACTTTTGGTCCAATACCATTGGAAAGGGAATATCCGTCAATTGCGAAATGTAGCCGAGCAAATTTCTGTACTCGAGAAAGAAAGAGAAATAAATGCGCCTACCCTACGCGCCTATTTGCCTGAAATGGGAGCGCAGCTGCCTGCTGTTGTTCAAGCCAAAGAAAAGGAAAGTGATTTTTCTTCAGAACGTGAAATCCTTTACAAGGTTCTTTTTGACATGAAAAGTGATCTTAATGACCTGAAAAAGCTAACCCTTGAGATGATTAATAATGGGGGAAATGCTAGCGCTACAGAAGAAAGCAAGGGCTTGATTCAAAAGATATACGGATCAGAAAACCCACCCGCAGCGGAACCTTCAGAAAAGCTAACCCTTATCGAGAATGATCCTCCCAATTCTTTTAGCCCTCCCGCCTCCAACGATTTGGATCGCTACGATTTTGTTGAGGCCATAGAAGAAGAACCCCTTTCGCTATTAGATAAAGAAATCGAAATGATAAAGCGTGCCCTTGAAAGAAGTAAAGGAAAACGAAAACAGGCAGCCGCTGAATTGGGGATTTCTGAGCGCACCCTTTATCGAAAAATTAAACAATATGACCTCAATGAAGATGAAACTGTATAAATCCTTTTTGTTGGGGATGGTGTTCTGTTTTTCATCCCTTGGATGTAAATTTTATTCTTTTACGGGAGCGTCTATTCCTGCGGGCACAGAAACCTTCCAGGTAAACTATTTTGACAACATTGCGGGAAATCGCCCAGGTTCTACCGTAGAACCCGGATTTGATCAAGAATTTACTTTGGCCCTGCAAGATATTTTACTCAATCAAACCAACCTTTCTTTGGTAGGAACGGGAGGAGATTTGATCTTTGAGGGTGAGATTACACAATATAGCGTATCGCCCATGACCTCAACCGCCAACAATACAGCCGCTCAGAACCGTCTTACCGTTAATGTAAACGTACGTTATACCAATACTAAAAAAGACGAAGACTCTTTTGAAAAGTCGTTCTCCTTTTTTTATGACTTCGATGCCAATCTGCAGTTATTTGACATCAAGTCCTCTGCCCACGAAGAAATCTTTGAACGTATTACCCAAGATATTTTTAATGCCGCCCTGGCCAAATGGTAGTTATGAACGCACAAGACTTTAGCCAATTACTTCAAGAATTTTCTCCTCAAAGCGAAGACCAACGAAAGTCTTTTGAACAACTTACCTATCGCTATCCCTACTTTCATACCGCTTATGCTCATTACCTAAAGACATTAAAAGCTCAAGAACAATACAACTATAACCTCATCCTAAGAAAAACGGCTATTCTAAGTCACTCTAGAGCCTACCTTCATCAATGGCTAGAACAAGACGAGAAAAAAGATGCCGTAACAAAGAAAGAAGCCGAAACAGTTGAAGTGCCCTCTCCAGTAGAAAAGGCCACACTTCCCCCTACAGCTGAAAGTATTCCCGAAGAGAAAAAAGAGCTTCCTCTAGCCGAGGAGACCCCTAAAACAGAAGCCAAGCCTATCTCCAGCACGGAAAATAAAAAACCCACTAAAGCAAAACCGAAAAAAACCGAAAAGAAAAAAAGTATTTTTGAAAAACAACATGCCTTTGATGAGTGGGTTGCCCTTACC
>WTJB01000342.1 GCA_011526335.1 Candidatus Arcticimaribacter sp. | reverse complement strand
GATTCCCCCCAAAGGTAGTCCCGAGCATTCCGTATTTCGCTTCAATTTTTGGGTGTACAAAAATTCCACCAACCGGGAAACCATTCCCCATACCTTTGGCCATTGAAATAATATCCGGTTCAATGGGGTAGTGCTGGTAGGCAAAAAAGACTCCAGACCTTCCAAAGCCCGATTGGACCTCATCTGCTATGATGCAGGTAGTGTATTTTTTACACAATCGATCCATTTCGATAACGAAAGCTTCTGTGGGTTCATCCAACCCACCTACACCTTGAATTGCTTCAAAAATTACGGCACAAACATCTCCTTTTTTCAGTTCATTTTCTAAAGCTTCGGCATCATTAAAGGGTAAGAAAGTAACCTCTTGTTGCAGGTTTAAAGGCGCATTGATGTTTTTATTGTCCGTGGCGGCAACCGCAGCGCTGGTTCTTCCGTGAAAGGCATTTTTAAAGGCAATAACTCTTGCTTTTCCATTGTGAAAAGAGGCAAGTTTAAGGGCGTTTTCGTTGGCTTCTGCTCCTGAACTACACAAGAAAAGTTGGTAGTCATGCAAACAAGATTGCTCTCCGATAGCGTCGGCCAATGCTATTTGTAAAGGGTTTTGAATGGCATTGGAATAAAAGCCAATTTTATCCATCTGTGCTTTTAGTCGATTTACATAATGTGGATGCGTATGACCAATAGAAATAACAGCATGACCTCCGTAGAGATCCAAATATTGTTGCCCCTTATCATCATAAACATGCACCCCTTCAGCTTTTACGGGAGTAACATCATAGAGGGGATATACGTCAAATAAAGGCATTATTGTTTCGAGATTTCGTTAATTTTTTCAAAGGAAGCCACCAGACCTTGAATAAGAGAAGAACTCAAGCCTTGATGTTCCATTTCGTTTAAGCCTGTGATGGTACACCCTCTTGGGGTAGTTACTTTGTCTATTTCTTGTTCTGGATGAGTGTCTGTTTCAATCAACAAACTGGCAGCCCCTAAGGCGGTGTGCATCGACATTTTCATGGCCTCTGCTGCATCAAATCCAAGTTGTACTCCTCCTTGTGTCGTTGCGCGAATTAAGCGCATCCAAAAAGCTATCCCGCTGGCACAAATTACTGTTGCGGCCTGCATGTGGTCTTCTTCTATGGTGATGGAAGTTCCCAAGCCATTAAAAATAGCGGTAGCAATGTCAACCCGTTTTTTTCCGGCTTCATTGGAACAAATACAGGTCATGGATTTCCCTACTGAAATGGCCGTATTGGGCATGCTTCGGATGATTGGGAATTCTGCACCAATCAAGGCCTCTATACGTTCAATTTTAAACCCAGTGATGGTAGATATCAAAACGTGTTTCTCCGTCAGCAAGTCTTTTATCTCTTCTAAAATGCCTTGCATTTGACTGGGTTGAACAGCAAAAATAAGGATATCCGAAGCCGCTACGGCCTCTCTATTGTCCGAGGTAAGGGTCACATTTTTTCTGTCATTCCAATGCGACAATTGTGCTGGATTACGTTTGGTAAGGTATAAGGTGGTAAAGGTGTCGTTTACGACCAAGCCTTTGGCGATGCTTAGCCCCAAGTTTCCTGTCCCGATGATGGCTATTTTCATGTTTAAAAAATATTTGGTTTCAATGTTAGCCCAAGGGTTTCTTCCCATCCCATCATATGATTTAAATTTTGGATGGCTTGCCCAGAGGCTCCTTTGATTAGATTATCAATGACTGATGTAATTAATAGTTGCTCTTTGTGTTTGTGTAAGTGTAAAAAACAATTGTTGGTGTTTAGGACCAGCTTTAGCGCGATTTCTTTTTCAGAAACATGGGTAAAGGGGTCCTCCTTGTAAAAATCACGATACAATGCTTTGGCGTCTTCTAAACTGCCTGAGTAGGGGGTATAGGCCGTGGCAAAAATTCCCCGCGTAAAATCTCCTCTTTGGGGAAGGAAAAGGATTTCTGGATTGTTGTCATTCAGGCTGTAAAGCGTTTCACCAATTTCACCCAAATGCTGATGCGTAAAAGGCTTATACCAAGAAATGTTGTTGTTTCTCCAGCTAAAATGCGAAGTAGGGCTCAGGCCTACACCCGCTCCTGTACTGCCCGTGATGGCATTAACATGGACAACAGACTGTAGCTGTTTTTTTTCGGCTAAAGGAAGCAAAGCCAATTGTATCGCGGTTGCAAAACATCCTGGATTGGCTATCGCTTTTGCTTTTTCTATTTTCTCTCTTTGAAATTCGGGTAAACCATAAACAAAAGAATGTCCTTGAAATTCGGCATCGGCTTGCAAGCGAAAATCATTACTCAAATCAATGATGATGGTGGAATCGCTGAAGCGATACTGCTCTAAAAAAGAAGATGAATTACCATGCCCCAAACACAAAAACAATACATCTACATTTTCATTGACCTTATCGGTAAAATCAAGTTTTGTAGTACCCAATAAATCTTGGTGGGTGTCATAGATGGGTGTATCTGGTCGAGTAGAACTATACACAAAATCAAGTGCTAAGGCAGGATGATGCACGACCAATCGAATCAATTCTCCGCCTGTATATCCAGATCCCCCAATGATGCCTACACTTTTCATTTTTTCGTTTTTGCGTTTACTTGGTTATAAATTTTATGGGCGTTGGCGGCTATTTTGATAAACCCTTTGGCCTCCTCGGCCGTCCAGCCTTTATTCATTTCCCCATAGCTACCAAAATCAGCATTCATCAGATCGTAAGGAGATTGAATTCCTTCCAATTCAAACTGATAAGGTTTTAGGGTAAGAAATACCTCTCCGGTTACATTGGCTTGGCTGCTTTCTAAGAAAGCTTCAATATCCCGCATGACAGGGTCTAAAAAGTTTCCTTCATGCAATTGCATGCCGTAAAAGCTAGCTTGTTGCTCTTTCTGGAACTGTTGCCATTTGGATTGGGTATGTTTTTCCAATAAATGGTGGGCTTTAATAATGATCATAGGCGCAGCTGCCTCAAACCCCACTCTTCCTTTGATTCCAATGATGGTGTCCCCCACATGAATGTCTCTTCCTATGGCATAGCTCTTGGCCATGTCCTGTAGTTGTTGAATGAGCGCTACAGCAGTTCCTTGGGTATCGTCTATGGCAGTTAATTCTCCACGGGTAAATTGCAGCTTGATTTGCTTAGGCGTATGGGAGGTCAATTGACTTGGGTAAGCACTTTCAGGTAAGCTTTGATGCGAGGTAAGTGTTTCTGCTCCGCCCACAGAGGTTCCCCATAAACCTTGATTGATAGAGTATTGTGCTTTTTCCCAAGGGATGTCTATCCCTTGGCTTTTTAGGTACTCAATTTCCGCTTCTCTAGAAAGTTGTTGATCTCGGATCGGGGTGATGATCTCGATATGAGGGGCCAATACCTGAAACGTAAGATCAAAACGAACTTGATCGTTTCCTGCACCGGTGCTGCCGTGGGCAATGTATTTTGCCTCAATAGATTTGGCGTATTCGATGATTTCAATCGCCTGAATGATACGCTCTGCACTCACCGAGAGGGGATAGGTATTGTTTTTTAAAACATTCCCATAGATCAAATATTTAACAATTCTATCGTAAAAGGTCGATAGTGCATCTATGGATTTGTAGGTTGTTGCCCCCATAGCGTAGGCTTTCTTTTCTTGTTCTTCTACCTCTGCCGGGCTAAAGCCCCCTGTATTGACACTTACCGCATGGACCTCATAGCCTTCTTGCGATAGGGTTTTTAGACAGTAGGATGTATCCTGTCTCTTATACACA
>WTJB01000314.1 GCA_011526335.1 Candidatus Arcticimaribacter sp. | reverse complement strand
ACGAATCCACCTCCCTTGCGCATCTCCCGAAAAAGTAAGCAACACATCAAATTCGCTGTTTTTTGGGAAAGAGCGCGTTCGCGCAAGAGAAATTGCAGAACGCGCTTTATCTAAGCGGTATTGCCCTTGTCCGGTACTTTTTAAGCGTTGTGTTACCCCATGAGCGTCTCGCAATAAAAAGGGAGTCATATCAATCCATAGTTCAGTGGCTGTTTCTTTTTCTACCGAAAATGAAAATAAAACGGAGGAGGCAAAGGCTTCCTGGATGGATTGTTGTTCTAAAAGATTATCTGACGTACTTCTATACTTAAGATTGGGTTGTACCATAAAAACCTTCCCGCCCTGTTGACGAAAATACACCACACGTTCATCTCCCAATTGACCACGGTCAAGGCCGATATCATTACTGCCAATTCCTGCACTTAGGGAATTGATATACAAGAGTTGTTTGTTCAAATGAAGCTGTTTATCCAGATGAAGGATTAGTTTCCCATCTTGCGTATGATAAGAGAAATCAAAAAAGCCATTAAAACGCTTGATTACTTTTTGTTCTTGGGCAATTTCTTTCCCTTTATTACGCTTTTGTGCGACTAATGATGGTCCCCCAATTAAGAATACACTTAGGAATAATAGAAGTTTTTTCATGCTCAGACATTTTATGGACAAGCTAAAAAATATTCCCTAAAAAAAACAAAATTGCTTTGTTTAATTCTATTTTTGAAAAAAACTTGTATGGTCAATTCAGAACAACTGAAATCGTTAATGGAACGCCTGGGTGCCTTAAGGCGGTATCTTTGACATTGATGCCAAAAATATAGAAATCCAAAACAAGGAAGAACAAACCTTGGCCCCCGATTTTTGGAATGAGCCGCAAAAGGCAGAAGCCAAAATGAAACAACTGCGCTCCCTTAAAAAATGGGTGAGCGATTACAATAAAGTCAAGACGCAGTTTGAGGATTTGGAAGTACTTTATGACTTTTTTAAAGCCGGGGATGTGGAGGCATCCGAGCTAGAAGAACAGCATGAAGCATTACTCGCCCTTTTAGAAGACATTGAATTTCGGAATATGCTTTCCGAAGAAGGCGACAATATGAGTGCAGTACTTCAGATAACTGCGGGAGCAGGAGGCACAGAAAGTTGTGACTGGGCTTCTATGCTTATGCGTATGTACCTGATGTGGATGGAAAAAAGAGGCTATAAAGTAAAAGAACTCAACCACCAGTCTGGGGATGTTGCGGGGATCAAAACCGTGACCCTTGAAGTGGAGGGCGAATTTGCTTTTGGGTGGCTTAAAGGAGAAAATGGGGTACACCGTTTGGTTCGTATTTCTCCCTTTGACAGCAATGCAAAACGCCATACTTCCTTTGCTTCTGTTTACGTGTACCCCCTTGTGGATGACAGTATAGAAATTCATATTAACCCGGCCGATATTTCATGGGAAACCATGCGCGCCAGTGGTGCGGGTGGCCAAAGTGTCAATAAAATTGAAACTGCTGTACGGCTTAGGCACGCTCCCTCGGGGATCATGATAGAAAACTCGGAAACCCGATCGCAATTGGAAAATAAAACCAAAGCCATGCAATTGTTAAAATCACAATTGTATGAAATAGAGCTGCAAAAAAAGCTATCGGCGCGGCAAGAAATTGAAGCCTCAAAAAAGAAAATCGAATGGGGTTCCCAAATCCGAAATTACGTCATGCAACCCTATAAACTGGTAAAGGATGTTCGTACACAAAAAGAAACAAGTGATGTAGAAGCCGTACTCAATGGAGGCATTGATCTCTTTTTAAAAGGCTATCTGATGCTGCAAGGGCAAAAAGAAAATGAAGAAAATGCTTTATAAATGGCTACCATTAAAAACATCATCTTTGATTTAGGAGGCGTCTTGATTGACTGGAATCCCGATTATCTCTATGATAAAGTCATCACAGACTCCAAAGAACGTGCGTATTTTTTTAAACACGTTTGTCCTATGGAATGGAATGAAAATCAAGATGCTGGCTATCCCCTAGCCCAAGCAATGGAAGATAGAATAGCACTGTTTCCACACTATAAGGACTGGATAGAACTGTATTATGGGCGTTGGGAAGAGATGCTAGGCGATGCTATTGAAGGTACCGTAGACATACTAAAAAAATTTGTCGAGAACCCCAATTATAAAGTAGTGGCCTTGACCAATTGGAGTGCTGAAACTTTCCCCATCGCACAAAAACGATTTGAATTTCTACAGTGGTTCGAAGGCATTTTGGTATCGGGCGAAGAAAAAATGCGGAAACCTTTCCCTGAAATCTATGCGTTATGCTTGGAGCGTTTTGGACTAAAAGGGGAAGAATCTTTATTTATCGATGACAATCTTAGAAATATTAAAGCAGCGGAAGCTCTCGGTATTCAATGTATCCACTTTAGTTCTCCAAAACAATTAGCGCTGGCGTTAAACCAAAAAAACATATCCATCTGATGAAAATTTACCACAATCCACGTTGCAGAAAGTCCAGAGAAGCCCTGGCGTATTTAGAAGAAAATAAGCTAGCGTTTCAAATCATAGAATACCTGAAAAATCCGCTTACGCCCCATGAGTTGGAAGACATCCTGGAAAAGTTAAATTTCAGCCCTCTAGACCTCATTCGAAAAAATGAAAAGGAATGGAAAGAAAATTTTAAGGGTAAAACATTAACCGATTCCGCTTTGGTCAAACTCATGTGTGATTCGCCAAAACTCATGGAACGTCCCATTATTGTTACGAATAGCGCCGCAGTGGTAGCGCGTCCTGTAGAGCAATTGGTAGAATTTATAAAAAAACTGTAATTCATCATTAAACCTTTTCTAGATTTGCCCCTCTAAAAAACTAGGAAAAGATTACTATGAAGAAAACCACTTTCATGCTCCTTTTATTAGGAGCATGCTCGCTTTTATTTGCGCAGCGTCCTCAGGGCAGACCTAATTTTCAAAAGATTAAAATAAGCGGATCTGTTGTCGATAAAACCACCCAAGAACCCCTTGAATACGCAACCATTACCCTTAAAAACAACAGACGTCCCGATGTTTTACAGGGAGGAATAACCAGCGCAGATGGAAGTTTTGACATAGCGGTTTTTCCAGGAAAATATACCGTAACCATAGAGTACATTTCCTTTGAAAAGATCATTTTAGAAGAAGTCGTCATCAGAGAACCCAAAGACTTCGGTACTTTTGAGCTAACAGAATCCGACAATGCATTGGACGAAGTCGAAGTAATTGCCGAAAAAACTGAGGTAGAAATTCGTCTCGATAAACGCGTATATAATGTTGGAAAAGACATCACCGTGCGTGGCGGAAGTGTTTCGGATGTAATGGACAATATTCCCTCTGTTTCTGTAGATGTAGAAGGCAATATTTCTTTACGCGGGAACGACAATGTGCGTATTTTAATCAACGGTAAACCCTCAGGTTTGGTCGGACTTTCTGGACCAGAAGGCTTAAGACAATTACCCGCAGAGTCAATCGAAAGAGTGGAGGTCGTTACCTCTCCATCAGCGCGTTACGAAGCTTCTGGTACTGCTGGGATACTCAATATTATTCTTAAAAAACAAGAACTGTTGGGCATAAATGGTTCCGTGAACCTGAATGCCGGCCTTCCCGCCACAGATGAGAGGACACATCTGCAAGCCAGGCCCAAAGCGGCCCGAGCATCGCATCTGCAGAAACCATATTAGCAGGGGCAGGTGCTGCAAATATGCTGCTGTCCGGCACAACTTCCAGCGCAATC
>WTJB01000207.1 GCA_011526335.1 Candidatus Arcticimaribacter sp. | reverse complement strand
TACTATAATTGGACATTAAATACCAATGGAGAATCTTCAGCCCAAACGGACTATATTACCACCGTATTGACCGACCTTGCTATAGAATGGATTGGCGCGCAAGAAAATCCTTGGTTTTGCTGGTTGGCCTATAATGCACCTCATAGTCCTTTTCATCTTCCTCCGCTAAACATGCACAACCAGGGAGATTTACCTCAAGATGAAGAAAGCATACAAGCCAACCCCCTGCCCTATTATTTAGCTATGGTAGAAAGTTTAGATCACGAAATCAATAGACTATTCACTTCATTAAGCCCAGAGGTAAGACAAAATACACTTATTGTTTTTATAGGCGATAATGGTTCTCCAGGCCAAGTAGCGCAAACCCCTTTTGATAGGGATAAAGCCAAGGGGAGTCTTTACCAAGGCGGAGTCCATGTTCCCATGATCGTTTCTGGTAATGGAGTAAGCAGGAGAGGGACTGAAGACAATTCTTTGATTACTAGCGTAGATTTATTTAATACTTTCTTGGAAATGGCTAAGGTAAATCCTGTGGAAGGAATTGACAGTCAAAGTTTTTACCCTTTATTAAGTAACGCATCTACAGGGCAACGTCAATACAACTATACAGAAGTTTTAAGTGATAGAGCCCATAGATCTGGACATACAATTTCCAATGAAAAATATAAGTTGATTGTCCTCGATAATGGTAATCAAGAGTATTATGACCTCCTCAATGATCCCGGAGAAACCACCAATCTTCTGGATGCTTCTTTATCTTCAGAAGCTAGCTCGGTGCTTAATGAGTTCCATCAAGAGTTAAGCACAATTCGAAATTAAAATCTAGAAAAGTCATTTGTATTCAAGCGTAATTACTTGCCGCTTTTTATCCATTTTAAAGCTTCTAAGTTGCTCATTAAGGTTGATGTGAATGATGTTTAAATGTCCCTTGATTTCTTCGATGAGAAATCGATTACGAAATCCCACTTGGACTATTTTTTGGGGAGCATTTTCAAAATTAGCCCGAATGAAAAAATGCTCATAATCTTCTTGAATTTCATAGGTACAAAGAGAAAAGGGAAGACCATTAAAAGACCAAAAAGTGTTGTGTTGTAAATAGTCGTTAATTATTGCTTTTTGCTGATTCATCGCCAAAAATTCAAAGCCTTTCCAAGAACGAAAAAAATCCATTTTTTCGACTTTGATGGTTAGCGCCAAAGTTCCTTTCTGCTGCGACAATTCAAATTGGGTCATTTGTACGTCATGATTCGTCTTGCCTGAAAGCAAAGCAAAAAGAAGCAGTAAAGAAGCAAAACAATTCATAAAAAAGAAGCATCAGGAGTGCCTGAAAAACAGCGTCCTATTTGCGGAAAAGTTTCTGTTACAACATAGAAATAAGAAAAACTTTGCTGACCTGAGGGAGTATTTAACGTGATGGCGCGCGCTATTCCATTGCACTGATCAAGGTCTCCTAAAGCTGGAATATATTCATAATCGTTGTAATATTTTCCATTATAGGGCCCACAAGGAGCTGTAATTCCATCCCCAGGGCGTTCCCCTTCTTTTAGGCGAAAACTGGGTGTAAGCTTAACCAAATTTCCCTCTGCATCAGGACCATATAAATAAACAATAGGAAATCCGTCAGCTGCCCAACCCACTTGAATGGCTTGTTCTGGTTCGGTCCCTGTACTTAATCCTTCAAGCAAAACCTCAGCAAAAGCAAACATATTTCCGTGATAATGATAACCCTGGTCTCCGCTATGGGCACTGGCACAATCTAATTTTACTTGATTGTTTTCTGGCCCTTTATTGTTCGAAGCTTCAAAGACCCAATCCCAATTGTATTCCCCCGTTGTTTGATTTTCAAAAATAAAGGGAGTCGCAGGGGCTGGCGCAAAAAGAACTCCATTGGTGGCTACACCATAAAAATATCGTGGGCGATTATTGGCATTGAGAATGCTTGTTTTCTCGCTCGATAATGTAGGCGTAACAGCAAGGGTAAAAGTCCTAGAAATGGGCTCAAACCGACCTCTAGGGTCTCCATAAATATGATTGGGAACCGTATTGGTTTCTATGGTTCGAATCGTTTCGGTAAGCGTTTCTTCATACACACCATAATCGGGTGCTTCATAAGGACACTCTACCCCCACAGTACTAAGTGTATTTGCCGCATTACAATCTACGTTTGCCTGTGGAACCTCTTCAGTACCCTGGACCAAATCACAACAGTTAGCATCCTCTTTCTTACAACAAACAAAAAAACTAATGCTTAGAAATACAAGAAAATAAAAGGCTCTGAAAGTCATCAAAATACAATGTTATTATTGGCTAAAAGTATAATAAAAAAGTGAAGATTACACCGAAAGAAATCAACTCTTGCTATTGTATTGAGTTTCTTAGAAAAGATTGCTTTGCAAAAAATTAAATTCTAAAAAAATAATAGACCATCCCTTTCAAGATAGAGGGGTTTTTTTATATTTGATTTTCAATACCCTGACCCACAAAGGGTCACATTAAAACGAAGGAATTATGGCGAATCAGTATGTAGATGTAAACACCCTCAAATATTTTTTGTACCAAGTACATCAAATGGAAGATTTATTGGAAAAAGAACGTTTCCAAGACCACGATAAAGAAGCCCTCAACCTTTATTTGGATTCGGTAAAAGAATTTGCCGACAAAGAGTTGTACCCCTACTTTAAAGAAATGGATGAAAACCCTGCACATCACAAAGATGGAAAAATCTATGTCCATGAGCAGGTCAAAACCATGATGCACAAAGGAGGAGAATTAGGCCTTATTTCTGCCGGCTTTGATTATGAAGATGGCGGGATGCAAATTCCCCTGATGGCCAATACGGCGGCTTATTATATTTTGGATGCTGCCAACAACCATATGCCCGGCTATACCGGTCTTACCCAAGGGGCTGCCGAGTTGATCATTCATTTTGCCAGTCAAGAACTCAAAGACACCTTTGTCCCGAAAATGCTTACCGGCGAATGGGGAGGCACCATGTGCCTGACAGAACCTCAGGCCGGAAGTTCCTTGTCGGATATCGTTACAAAAGCGACGCCTACCGATGAAGGCTATTATAAAATCAGTGGACAAAAGATCTTTATCTCTGGAGGAGACAATCAATTTACCGATAATGTCGTTCACCTGCTTTTGGCCCGAATAGAAGGGGCTCCTAAAGGGACCAAAGGAATTTCATTGTTTATCGTTCCCAAAAATCGTCCTACAGCAGACGGTGGATTAGAACCCAATGACGTTACTGCAGTGGCCGATTTTCAGAAAATGGGTCAAAAAGGCTACTGTACTACCCACCTCGGTTTTGGAGACAAAGACGGTTGTCGTGCTTGGTTGGTTGGCGAAGCCAATAAAGGGCTACACTATATGTTTTTGATGATGAATGGAGCGCGTATTGCTGTAGGTAGAGGCGCCTCTGGCATTGCTTCTGCGGCCTATTACGCATCCTTGCAATATGCCAATGAACGCCCACAAGGAAGAAAGTTATCTAGCGATGGACGCAAAAATCCTGAAGAAAAACAAACCCTTATCATCAATCACCCTGACGTAAGACGTATGTTGTTGCTCCAAAAGGCGGTTGTAGAAGGATCGATGAGTATGGTCTTTTTGGCAGCAAAATATTACGATTTAGAAGCTACGGCTACCACCAAAGAAGAAAAACTAAAGTACAATACCCTTTTGGAAATGATCATTCCCGTGGTGAAAACCTACCCTTCTGAGGCCGGAATTCATTCGGTCAACAATGGTTTACAAATCTTAGGAGGTTACGGTTTTTGTTCTGACTTTATTCTTCAACAATACATCCGTGATATTCGTATCTCGGCCATTTATGAAGGAACAACTGGGATACAATCCCAAGACCTTTTAGGCCGAAAAATGACCCTAAACAATGGGCAGGGCTTACAATTATTGGCCGAAGAAATCAACGCTACCCTAGCGGAGGCCAAAAATTATGACAATCTAAAAGCCTATGCCGCTGTAATGGAAGAAAAATTGGCCCTTACCCAAAAGGTCTTGCAACACCTGATGCCGCATGCCCTAAAAGGAGACTACGAACGCTATCTCGCTGACGCCAGTATCTTTATGGAATTCTTTAGCTTGGTGTTGATGGGTTGGTGTTGGTTAGAAATTGGTGTTACGGCACAAAAAGACCTCTTGATTGGCAGTAACGAATTGCCCGAGGAGTTCTACGAAGGCAAGTTGGAAACACTCGAATACTTCTTCGCTTATGAATTGCCAAAAACCACGAGCCAAGCCGAGATTTTGATGAACCCCTCTACGGTTACCATCAAAAAAGAAAAAGAACTGATTCACTAAGGACATTCTACCCGATACCAGGTCGTCACAACGGCCTGGTCATTCGGATAGGTCGTTGTGCCTGCTGCTTCACAAGAACTTTCTTGGGTTCGAAAAGTGTCTGTATAACACAGATCTGCTTGCGTATTGTCACACGGAAAGGTAGTACGGTCAAAAATCTTACGGACGCAAGGGCATTCATCTTCTGTTTCGGTTTCAGCCGCTTTATTACAGGCTAAGAATAGACTTAGGCTTAAACTAAATAGTAAGTATCTCATCCGGCTATTTTATTTCCAATAATCAAAGACCAATACTGCTTTTGTTTTTGGCACAAAAAAAGCCACAAAATCTTGATGAAGGGGGTGGGGGAGATAGACCTCATCGCGTACCTTTTCATCCGCAAAACTCATGGTCAGGCAGTGAGTATATCCTTTGTCTAAGCCTTCTGGAGATACATTTTCAGCAAACTGTAGTGCCGTAACCCCAGGGATCTTTTTAAGCGATTCAGCCGCTTGTTTGGCCGCTGCAATCTCTTTAGAAGTACTTTCGTCCAAAAAAGAAATCAAGACAAGGTGCTGCAGTAATGAGGTATTCTTCATGCCCTCTAAGGTAAAGCATATCTTCTTTTTATGCTCAAAATTTTCTTTACTTTACAGCTAGAACACATCGGGTGAAAAAGAAATGCTTTTTTTGGTTCTTACTCCTGCTGCCCCTATTTGTTATGGGTCAGGGAGGCGACCTTTTGATTCAGCAATATCACAAGGTAGGCTTTGATATGGAATACTACCCCAAATGGAATTATGACGCTTTTTTACAATTCCATCACAGCAAACCCTTAGACGCCATGACCAAAGGTAGAATTCATCTCAACCTAGGCGGGCGAGTACATTACCGAATCGAAAAAACCTTTGGTTTGACCTCTGGACTCAGCTATCAACGCATAGCTTATCAATACGATTTACCCGATGACCAAAGCCTAGATCGGCTTTATTTTTTAGAAATTCCTCTGGGAATAAGTGTTTACCCCACAAAACGTATTCGCTTAGGCTTGGGAGGACAATATCACCTCTACCTCAACGCTACGGGACAGCCTCCCAGCCTTTCCGAAAGGCAAAACTACCCCAAAGGAACATTTGTTTCCTCCTTGGGCATGTATGCCAATGCAGAATATCTGGTCTGGAAACGCTTTTCGGTTAGCCTTAGTTATGCGTTTCAAAAAAGAAGTTACAACAACTACAACCGTGAAAAACAAAACTTTCAACGTTTTGGTTTAGGCATTCATTATACCCTACGATCTCTAAAACGCCCAAAAAATGATTGACATTAAACCCGCGAACCTAAGTCATGTAAAAGCGCTTGCTGTTCTCTTTGACGCTTACCGCGTATTTTACCGTAAAAAGACAGATCTAAACGGCGCTGAAGCTTTTTTATCTGCGAGAATACAACAAAACGAATCCATTATATTTCTAGCCTATCATGAGAATACTATGGTAGGGTTTACGCAGTTGTATCCTTTATTTTCCTCCACCAATATGCAGCGGCTCTGGTTATTGAATGATCTTTTTGTACATCCTGATTTTCGCGGAAAAAAAATCGGTAAAGCCTTGATTAAAAAAGCACAAGAGCATTGTGTTGAAACAAATGCTGTAGGGGTAAGTTTGGAGACCGAAAAAACCAACGTCCCTGGAAATCAGCTTTACCCAAAAATGAAGTTTAGCTTAGACAAAGAGCACAACTATTATTTTTGGGAAAACCCTAGCTTTTCATACGGATCTGAATGATCCCATTTTTGCCTTTTTCTCCCATCATTTCAAGGGCTTTCTCTCCCTTGATCACATTGATGCTTTCAATCTCGTCTGGATTAATCGAATTGATTTCATAGCCCGCTTCTTTTACATCGCCATCAATGATGATCAGCGGTTTTCCGTTCATCCGGACGGTTCCCTTAGATTCCCATTTCATGGGGTCAACACTGGCATCATCTGACTTGAAGATAAAAATATTGGCTTGGGTAGAATCGGCCTTAATTTTGATGCTGTCTTTGGCAATAATCCTTAGTTTTTGCGGCCCAGAATCTTCCCCAAAAAACAAAATTTCCTGGTCTCCATGTGGCGTTGGAACCATTATGTCCGAGCCTATCATTCGTCTTTCTACACGACGCTCGGTGGCTTTTTGCTCTTCTTGTTTTTCGGTTTCATATACTTTGATCACAATACAAGAGGAAAACAGCAAAGAAAAAGAACAGATAAAAAGGAGTTTTTTCATAGGATAAGGTTTAAAAAGTTTAGCCCCTATTTAAAACAGACGGCTAATGGTAAAGTTTAAATATAAGTGATTTTTCTTATTCTGAACAGGGGTGTCTTTTGACCGACTAGAAAATAACATCAGCAACTTCCATGCCGGTGTTCTTCGGGCAAAGCCTGCTTCTATGATCAAACGTTGCTGATTATTCTCTACCACAAAGGGAGCCTCATCGTTGAACATACTCCCCGAAAGCATATAATCATGAGCAACATAAGAAGCGTTGACCCCAAGATATATCCCTTCCCCAAAAGTATTTCCGCTGTAGGGGTTATCGCCTTTGTTCAATACCGAGGTACGCCCAAGATTGAATCCCAATCGGCTTCCAGCATCAATGCGTTGTGTTCCCAAACGACTGTAAAACTGACTTTCGAAAGTCAAAAATTGTGAAAGGGGTTTCTGATAAAAATAGGCCGTAAGTAAATTGACATGCACCGCTTCGGGTTGTTGATCTACCCAAGCATTGAACGGAAGGCCCAATACGGTTTTGTGGTAATTGTTTTGCATCCATCGGGCCAAAGACCAGTCGCCCGTAACCCCAACTTGTATTCCATAAAGGTATTGAGCGTTTGGGGTATGTTCTCGCCATTGGGTATACTTTACAAAAGACCAACCGCCATAGGGATAATCATAGTCTGCTGTGTTTTCTGAATACCGATCTGAAGGAGTGTACATCTCTTGCCCAAGCTCCCATAGGCGATAACGGGATAAACTGTCTTTTGTCGTTTCTTTCTTTTTTCCCCACTGAAAAAATATCCCACTGGAATAATAATAATCCGATAAAAAATAAAGATCGTTATCAATATTAAAGCTAAAAAAGCGATCCGTTTGACTCCATAGCATACTGCTCCATAGAAACACAAACATTCCTAAACGCTTAACGGATATGGTGGCTGCGCTTTTGATATTAAGCTCTATTTTTTAATACCAAAAGGGGCTTGGTGGTGTAAAAATCTTTTTTGGCAATGCTCCCCGATTCAATCAACTTTTCGAAAAATCCTCTTTTACGGGCAAAAACCGTTAATAAATCGGGTTCTACGGTCTGAAAATATTCCAATACCCCTTGATAGACTGTAGCGTTTTCTGTAGACAACATCCCATCAGATAATTCGACAATTTCATGGTCTATTTGCAAATCTTCTCTTTTGTTCCCGGGTGTTTTTACCAACAACAATTGGATGGCGGTCTTAAATTCTTTGGAAATGCTTTTTAAGATCTCCAAAGAACGGTCTCCTTTTATCCTACCGGTTTTAAACGCAAACAAGGCTTTTTTTGGCGGAGAAAAAGAAGTATCTGCAGGCACCAGCCAAACGGGAATATCGGTGTGTTTTACCACTTTTCCGGAACCGCTCCCCAAGAAGACCTTGTCGTCTATGGTGTTGGGTTTTAGGCCCATTACAATCAAATCCAATCCCACTTTATCATCCAAAGATGCAATGGCCGAAAGCAAATCGCCTTCATATTGAACCAGCTGAATATCAACACCTTTACTGTCTATAGATTGAATGATTTCTTTTACTCTATCAAAATTGTTTTTATGGATGACATTTTTGATGTTTCCCAAGTGGGAAGGAGACTTTGCCGTATAGCTGTCCATCACATAAAGCTGAGCCGTGTAATGCTGCGCTAAGGCGATCGCATAATCCAAGGTGTTTTGAGCATTGGAAGAAATTCCAATAGGGACCAAAATGTGTTTCATTTCAAAGGTTTTTTGCAAAGTTAGCCGTTTGTCTTGTATTAAAGATGCAAATTTAGAAAAGGATTTCCCAAAAGTCAGCCCCTAAACAAGCACAATCAATTCAAAAAAAATACGGAACTTGCATGCATGAATGCAACGCTTATGGGGAAGAAAATTAGGATTACGAAAGAATTTAGTTTTGAGACGGGACATGCGCTTTTTGGTTATGACGGATTGTGCAAAAACGTTCACGGCCACAGTTATAAACTATCGGTTACGGTCATTGGTGAACCCATAGACGACGCTTCTGCCATCAAAAACGGAATGGTTATCGACTTTAGCGATCTTAAAAAAATTGTAAAAGAAGAGATTGTACTTCCCTTTGATCATGCAACCGTCCTCAATATAAATACCCCACACAAAGCCTTAGCAGAAGAAATGGAAAGTAGAGGGCATAAGGTACTAAAGGTAAACTACCAGCCCACAAGTGAAATGATGGTAATCGATTTTGCGGAAAAAATCAAAGCGCGTTTGCCCGAAAACATACAACTCTTTTCCCTAAAGTTACGAGAGACCGCCAGCTCCTATGCCGAGTGGCATGCCGCAGATCAAGAACATTAAAACCCGAGATCTTCCAAACTTTCTTCTTTGGGTTGTAAGGGGTCTTCTATCGGAATTTCATCACAGTTGATGGGGATACTGACCACTTCAGGGGCTTCAAAGTCTTCCATAGAAATCCCCAGACTTTCGTTTTTATATGCATTCCGCATATAATTGGCCCATATGGGGAGTGCCATCGTAGCGCCTTGTCCAAAAGCGATGTCTTTAAAATGAATGGACCGGTCTTCGCCACCTACCCAGACACCCGTTACGAGATTGGGTACCATCCCCATAAACCAACCGTCGCTTTGATTTTGCGTGGTTCCAGTTTTTCCTGCGATGGGGTTTTCAAATTCATAAGGATAGCCCGTCACCACATTTTTATAGGCATAGCTGTATTCTGCTGCGGTATTGTGACGCAAACGCATCCCAGAACCACTTTCGGTGACCCCTTTTAAAAGTTCTAAAGTAACATAGGCAGATTCTGCGCTAAGAACATCTTGAGTTTCGGGGACCACCTCAAACAATACGGTTCCGTTTTTATCTTCAATCCGGGTAATCATGATGGGTTTTACATAAATCCCTTTATTGGCAAAGGTGCTGTAGGCCCCGACCATCTCAAACAAACTAATGTCTGGAGTACCAAGTGCTATGGAAGGCACGCGGGGCAAGCGGGATTGTATTCCCATTTTTCGAGCCAAATTCACTACGGGTGCAGGCCCTACTTTATCCATCAGACGTGCGCTAATGGTATTGACCGAGTTTGCCAAAGCATTTTTAAGGGTACGCATACGGCCATAAGTGTCTCCTGAGTTTTTGGGGCACCAGGCTTCCACATTTCCGTGTTTCATGGGTTCGATACAAAAAAGAGCGTCCGGCAGCACCTCACAGGGCGATAACTTTAGCTGGTCGATGGCGGTAGCGTATAGAAAGGGTTTAAAGGTAGATCCGATTTGACGGCGCCCTTGCTTGACCTGATCGTATTGAAAATGCTTATAATTAAAGCCCCCCACCCAGGCTTTTACATGCCCTGTTGTAGGGTCCATAGACATCATAGAGGCCCGTAAAAAATGTTTGTAATAGCGGATAGAATCCAGGGGAGTCATAACGGTATCGCGATCGCCTTTCCAGCTAAAAACAGTCATAGGGGTCGGTTCTTTAAAACTCGCCCAAATACTGTCTTCCTGTTTTCCCGAAGCGCGTAAAGCACGCCAGCGTTCAGACCGCATAGCTGTGCGTTTTAGTAAGGTGTCTATTTCGCCTTCGCGTAAATCCAAAAATGGTGCTGTAGGATTGGCCTGTGGGGTGTTTTGTAAAAAAAACTCCTCCTGTAAGTTGGCCATATGTTCATTTACTGCCGCTTCTCCTAAAGCTTGTAGGCGAGCGTCTAAGGTGGTGTAGATGCGTAAGCCGTCTCTAAAAATATTGTACTTTTCGCCATCGGGTTTGGGATTTTCTTGCACCCATTTTCGCATAAATTCGAGCAAATAGGCACGAAAGTATGTCGCCAATCCTTCTCGATGCGAATCGGGAGTAAAATCAATTTCCAAGGGAAGTTGTTGCAGCGAGTCGCGTTCTTCTTTGGTGATATAATCGTTGCGATACATCTGCTGAAAAACTACATTTCTTCGCTGTTTTACACGCTCTGGACGACGTCTAGGATTGTATAAAGAAGAGTTTTTTAGCATGCCCACTAAGGTGGCTGACTCTTCTATACTTAAGGTCATCGGGGTTTTATTAAAATAAATTTTAGCCGCCGACTGTACCCCATCTGCCTGGTAGCCAAAATCGTAAATGTTGAGGTACATGGCAATGATTTCCTTTTTGGTATAGCGACGTTCTAGTTTTACCGCCAACACCCATTCTTTTATCTTTTGGGTAATGGCCTCTACCTTATTGCGCGAACGAACACCCACAAAGAGCTGACGCGCCAACTGTTGGGTTATGGTACTGGCTCCCCCGCGTTTGCCTAAATAAGCTACAGCGCGAAGGGTCCCTCTAAAATCTATACCCGAATGCGAATAAAAGCGTTCGTCTTCCGTAGCAATGAGGGCCTGTACAATGTTTTGGGGGAGTTCTTCGTAGGTGATGGGGGTACGATTGTCATTAAAGAAATATTTTCCTAAAATTTCTCCATCAGAAGAGAGGATCTGTGTAGCTAAATTGGTTTTGGGATTTTCGAGTTGTTGCAGGTCGGGCATGGGGCCTAAAAATCCCAAAGCAGCAAAGCTAAATACAGCCGTAATCGCTAAAATTCCCAAAGCAAAGAGCGACCAAAAAAAGATTTTCGCCGATCGATAATTGGGGGCTGTCTTTTTCTTTTTTTTCGTCATTGCGCATCTACATTCACGGGTTCAACGGATAGGCCAACGGCAACAACTCCTTCCAATATACTCAGTCCTTGCGCTACTCCATTTTCACGCATCAGCTGTTGTACCTCTACTCTGTAGGGACGATCTGTTTCGGGAGCCGTCCATTGAGATTTCCACCACAGTTTGCTTTCTTTTACGCTTCCATAGCCTGTTCCCAAGTACTTTCCGCTGGGTTCGGCCATTGCATATTCTAGGGTGTCTCTTAGGTACAAACTATCGCCCTGATAAATACTTCCGATTAAAAAAATATTGGCATAGCGGTACGCTTCGTTATTTCTTACATGAATATAAAGGTTGGACGGGGTTGAAGGAAACTCGTCAATAGCAAAGGAAAGCGGGGGTTGATGGTTCCATCCCGAAGGGGTTTCTTGATAAGAAGCGTAAAAAGGAGACTCTCCGCAAGAAAAACAGAACCATAAAAGGAGTAAAATGGGTTGAGCTTTACGCATTTTTTCGATTTCGTTTTCGGGAATTGCGATTCTTATTGTTGCGGTTTTTCTTTCGGTCAAAACGATTTAAACTGTCTTGCCCAACGACATTTTCAAAAACTTTTTCTTCGGTAACAGGAGTAAGGTCTAGCGCAAAGTCTTCTAAGCTAGAAACCGTCTCTTTGTTTTTATTTTTTTCTACAATGGCATTGGCTTGCTCGTTGGTCAACAGATGCCAATTCATCCACTCGCCTTTGTAAGCATACCACATATGGCCTTTGAAAATGTCCACTTTTTGGCATATCCCCACGCCTTTTTCGGTGTAGAGTTTTGTTTCTGTCTTGGGGAATTTCTTGAGCGCCTTTCGGTAGGCATCCAGCTCAAAATTGAGGCAGCATTTAAGTTTTCCGCATTGCCCCGCAAGTTTTTGAGGGTTTAGCGAAAGTTGTTGGTAACGTGCTGCCGCTGTAGAAACGGTTCTAAAGTCAGTCAGCCAGGTAGAACAACACAACTCTCTTCCGCAAGAGCCTACCCCACCTAATCGTGAGGCTTCATGGCGTAACCCAATCTGTCGCATTTCTATTCGGATAGAAAAAGCTTGGGCCATGTCTTTAATCAATTGACGAAAGTCTACCCGCTTGTCCGCTGTATAATAGAAGGTTGCTTTTGTGCCGTCTCCCTGAAACTCCACATCAGAAAGTTTCATTTCTAAACGCAAAAAAATGGCCATTTCTCGGGCACGCTTTTGTACTTCCGCTTCACGGTCTCGGGCAGCCTGCCAAATATCGATGTCGTGCTGGGTCGCTATGCGGTAGATTTTGGGTCGGTCCTCTTCTGTGATGTTCTTTTTCTTCATCTGAAAACGAACCAATTCTCCTGTAAGGGTAACTTGGCCAATATCGTGCCCACTCTGGACCTGTGTCGCCACCAAATCGCCCATTTTTAATGGAAGATTTTTAGGGTTGATAAAATATTCTTTTCGGCTGTTTTTAAAGCGAACCTCCACGATGTTAAAGGCCTCTTGCCCATTGGGCAATTGCATATTGGACAACCAATCAAAAACCGTCAGTTTGTTGCAACTGTCTGTACCGCAAGTTCCATTGCTCTTGCACCCCCGCGGGGTTCCGTCTGATGAAGTACAAGATGCACAAGCCATGTTTCTGTTTTAATTGGTTAAAAAGTAAAGATAGGAGGTTTTTGGGGAACCGCCTTCCCAAAAAAAGGTTAATGCGCTTTAAATTTTAAGACTTCAGAACGTCCTTTTTTAAAGATTTTATTGCTGTTGTGGGTTCCTTTTCGAAGTGCTTTTTGCTCGGCTTCAGGCAGTTGAATGATCTCATGGCAATGCGTGGAACAGGTGGTCTGCATCTTTTGCTGACAAGCCTCGCATTGGATAAACAACAAATGACACGCCTCATTGGCACAATTTACATGCGTGTCGCAGGGCGCGCCACATTGATGACATTGGGCAATTATGTCATCGCTGATGCGTTCTCCCCGGCGTTCATCAAAGACAAAATTCTTTCCAATAAATTCATTTTCAATGCCTTGTTCGCGTACCTGTCGGGTATATTCAATAATGCCTCCTTCAAGCTGGAAAACGTTTTCAAAGCCCTTGTGTTTAAAATAGGCCGAAGCCTTTTCGCATCGGATACCGCCTGTACAGTACATCAGCAGATTCTTATCGCTTTTATGCTGGGCAAGGTCTTCTTCTATGATGGGAAGCGATTCTCGGAACGTGTCTACATCTGGACGAACAGCCCCCTTAAAATGCCCGATTTCACTTTCGTAATGATTGCGCATATCTACACAAACCGTATTGGGGTCGTTTAGCAATTGATTGAACTCTTCAGCATTGACGTGTTTGCCTTTTTGGGTAACGTCAAAACTACTGTCTTCTAACCCATCCGCCACTATTTTTTTCCGTACTTTGATGGTGAGTTTTAAAAATGACTTTAAGTCTTGTTCTACAGCAATATTTAGACGAACGCCTTTTAGAAAATAAATGTCGTCCAAAAAAGCCTTAAACTCCTCAAAACGCGGAGCGGGTAAGGACAATTGGGCATTAATGCCCTCTTGAGCCACGTAAATACGTCCTAGGACTTCCATCGAATTCCAATGCAGAAAAAGATGATCGCGAAAAAGTGTTGGATTGCCGATGTGCGCGTACTGATAAAAAGATAGGGTAAGGCGTTCGGTTCCGGCCTCTTCCAATAATACAGATCTTTCTTGCGCACTTAGTTTGTTGTACAGTTGCATGCTATAAACCTTTTAAGTGGTTTACAAAAGTACACAAATAATAAATTGGCTTTATAAAAATCAGGCCCTTTCGGCCTTAATCTTGTCTAAAAACTGAATTAAAGCATACACGTCTTGCATGTTCTTTTTAAAGCTTGGGAGGAGTTCCTCTTGGTTCTCTAGTGAAGAAAATAGTACAGCCGTTAAACTTTTCCTTAAATCCTCAGGGAGAGCAAATTCCAAAAGCTCTTCCAAATGGCCTAATTTTTTTGATCTATTCACAACGACTGTTCGTTTATGTG
>WTJB01000199.1 GCA_011526335.1 Candidatus Arcticimaribacter sp. | reverse complement strand
ACCCAAGAAACCTTGAGCAATGCCACAACAATCCGGAAATGGTTTTTAACTCATGCACCCGTGAGCGCCATTGCAAAGCACTTTGTCGCCGTTTCTACCAATTTGGAAAAAATTGAAGCCTTTGGCATTCACCCTGATTCTGTTTTCCCAATGAAAGACTGGGTAGGGGGACGTTTTTCTTTATGGAGTGCCGTTGGGCTAAGTATTGCTTTGGCTGTTGGGCCAGACAATTTCCAAGCCCTGCTAAAGGGAGCACAAGCCATGGATCAGCATTTTAAAACAACGCCATTTGAAAAAAACATCCCCGTAGTATTGGGACTTATCAGTATTTGGTACAACAATTTTTGGAACGCAGAAAGCGAAGCCATCATTCCCTATACCCAATACCTCAGAAATCTTCCAGCCTACCTACAGCAAGGGATTATGGAAAGTAATGGTAAAGGGGTAGATCGAAACGGAGAACGCATTGACTACCAAACCGGAACCTTGATTTGGGGAGGATCTGGAACCAATGCCCAGCATGCCTTTTTCCAATTGATCCATCAGGGAACAAAGCTCATCCCAGCAGATTTTATTGGCTTTAAAACCTCCCTTTATGGAGAACAAGAACACCAACAAAAATTGCTTGCCAACTTTATTGCGCAGACTGAGGCTTTGATGTGCGGAAAATCTGAAGCTCAAGTAATCCAAGAGTTTGAAGCCAAGGGAACAGATAAAGCAACCCAAGAACGCCTAACCCCGTTTAAAGTATTTACAGGGAATAGACCTTCCAATACCCTTTTGATTGAAAAATTGACCCCAGAGAGTGTAGGAAAATTAATTGCCTTGTATGAACATAAAATATTTGTGCAAGGAGTACTGTGGAATATCTTTAGCTATGACCAGTGGGGCGTAGAACTTGGAAAACAATTGGCCAATACAATCCTCAATGATCTTACCCAAGAGGAAAACGGTACACACGATGCCTCTACTACCGGACTGTTGAATAAGGTAAAGGCCTAAAACTTCTTCCCCAAGGGCGTTTTTTCTAGGAAGGTTTAAGCATGTAATCGTATGCTTTTGACTTTAAGTTGAAGGCTGGTGGTATTGTTCCATTCATTTTCATCTAGCGTACACAAAAGATCAAAAGAAGTTCCTCTTTGTATTGCTGAGGCTAAGCTTCCCTCGCCAAATGCAATTCCGGATAGGACGCCAGAGGAGGTTTGAAGTTGTAAGCGTAAATGATCTTTATCTTTTCCTACCGCCCGGGTACCTCCAGCATCTAAACAGTTGTTTATACGAAAAACGGGGCGCATATTTTTGGGGCCAAAAGGAGCCATTTGATTGATGATACGATACATTTTTGGACGAACCTCATCCAAGCCAATACAGGCATCATATTCTATAACCGGAGACTGCTGGTCTTTTGTTATTTTCGTTTGAACTGCTTTTTCAAAAGCGGTTTTAAACCCTTGGAGTTGATCGGGTTTTAGCGTCAAACCCGCAGCATATTTATGCCCTCCAAATTGAAGCATATGCTCCTTACAGGCAGCCAAGGCTTGATACACATCAAAGCCGTGGACAGAACGTACAGATCCTGCATAAACATCTCCAGACTTGGTCAGTACAACTGTGGGACGGTAGTGTTTTTCTATAAGACGAGAAGCAACAATTCCGATTACTCCTTTATGCCAATCTTCTGCATAGACTACGGTTGCCGCAGCATCAGAAGCGTGGGTTTGATCGATCTGTGCTAAGGCTTCTGCGGTAATTCTTTCATCTGTACTTCTTCTTTCTTGATTAAAGACCTCTATCGCTTGCGCACTCTGTCCTGCTTGACCGAGATCAGGACTCAACAACAATTCTACGGCATTAAGGGCATGCGCCATACGTCCCGCTGCATTGATTCTGGGCGCAACCACAAAAACCAAGTCGGTAACCGTGGCCGGTTTTTTTAGCTGTTGCAAAAAAGGCTGCAAACCATACCTTGGGGTATTACGCAGCTGGACAATCCCCAAGGCACATAAGACTCTGTTTTCTCCCGTAATGGGAACAATATCGGCGGCTATGGCCAAAGCAACAAGGTCTAAATAAGGGCTAAGGGTCTCCAATGGGAGCGTCCACAGCTGCGTGAGTGCTTGAATCAATTTAAACCCTATCCCACACCCGCAAAGTTCTTTGTAAGGATAAGAACAATCCGATCGTTTGGGGTCCAATACGGCAATGGCTTCTGGGAGAGCATCCCCCGGGCGGTGGTGGTCACAGATGATAAAATCTATCCCCTTGCTTTTGGCGTAACTGACTTTTTCTAAAGCTTTTACACCACAATCCAAAGCGATAATCAGCTTTACCCCTTTGGCGGCTGCATGATCGATGCCCTGCGTAGAAATGCCATAACCTTCGGTATAGCGGTCGGGGATATAGGATGAAATCTGGTCAAAGTGTGGGGCCAAAAAAGAATACATTAAGGCCACAGAGGTGGTGCCGTCAACATCATAGTCGCCATAGATCATAAGCCGATCTTGATTTTTTTTAGCACGCTCAATTCGGTTGACCGCAGCTGCCATACCCTCCATTAAAAAGGGATCGTGAAGATGATCTATGCTCGGCCGAAAAAAGGATTTGGCTTCGTCAAAGCTTGTAATCCCGCGTTGCAGCAAAAGTTCAGCCAGAATTGGCGACACGCCTAACGCTTTTGCTAAATTTTCAGTAGCTTCTTTTTCGGGAATGGGTTTGGCTTTCCACTGCATTACTTCTTTTTGGTAATCCCCGCTAAACAGACCACAAATTCACCTTTGGGGGGAGTGTTTTCAAAGTGACGAATTACTTCTTTTAAAGATCCACGTATGGTTTCTTCATACAATTTGGTGAGTTCTCTAGAAACCGAGACTTCTCTTTCTGCTCCGCACAATTGTTCTAGCTGACCTAGGGTTTTTAGCAATTTATGGGGCGAGTCGTAAAAGACCACTGTTCGCGTTTCTGCTGCGATGAGCTCTAAACGGCTTTGTCGCCCTTTTTTTGGAGGTAAAAATCCTTCAAAAATAAAACGATCATTGGGCAAGCCACTTAGAACCAATGCCGGGATAACCGCCGTTGGACCGGGCAAGCATTCGATAGGAATCTGATTTTTTATGGCCTCGCGCACCAATAAAAATCCAGGATCGGAAATGGCAGGTGTGCCTGCATCAGAAACTAAAGCCATCGATACCCCAGAGGCCAATTGATCTATTACTCTTGGTAAAGTTGCATGTTCATTGTGCATATGATGGCTTTGCAATGGCGTAGCAATACTGTAATGTTGCAAGAGTTTTTTACTCGTGCGGGTGTCTTCTGCTAAAATGACATCTACTTCCTTTAGCACCTCTAATGCGCGAAGGGTAATGTCTTTTAAATTCCCTATAGGGGTGGGTACCAAATAAAGTTTTGCCATCTATAGTCTAACCTGATCTTTATAGTAATAGGAAATAAACAGCAATAACGTAGGAAGAAGAACGCCTAAATGTTCTCCATCATTTACCATATAATGGGCTAAAAAAGCCAATAAAAAGTCGAAAAACAAACCGGCATAGGCCCATTCGGTCAAGCTTTTTAATCGGTTGTTAAGTAGCGTCAAGACGGCTAAAATTTTAGCGATACTTATAAAGGTGATCAAGTAAGTAGGATATCCCAATTTGGTGTATTCTTCTACCGCATGTTCATTGTCAAATAAGGGGAAAATTCCGCTGATGAGCATGGCTAAGGAAAGCGAAATGGTCGCCGTCCAATACAGAATTCGTTTGGTT
>WTJB01000238.1 GCA_011526335.1 Candidatus Arcticimaribacter sp. | reverse complement strand
TCATAAGCACGCTATTTAGCTTTTTCTAGCAGATAAGAGAAATAAAGGTACACTTTAAACCAAATAATCAAAGCTCGATAGAGCTAAACAAGCTTGATGGTTTTGCTATAGGATGGATTTTGTCCTTTGTGGGTTTATTTATACATTAAGGCAATGATTCATGAAATGCCCCTAAAACACACACGATTAAATGCAAAACTCAACAGCTAATGCCAAAAAATATTGGAAAGAAAATCTAAAACTCTTATCAATACTGTTATCGCTTTGGTTTTTGGTATCCTTCGGCGCAGGGATCTTATTTAGAACTTTTTTAGATCAATTTTACCTTGCAGGTTTTCCACTCGGATTTTGGTTTGCCCAACAAGGGTCGATTTACGTATTTGTTCTTTTGATTTTTGCTTATGTGGTTTTAATGAATAAGCTGGATCGTAAGTACGGGTATTCAGCGGATGAATAAAAAAAAGTAATATGACAGTTCAAACATGGACCTATCTTTTGGTGGGCATTAGTTTTTCGATTTATATAGGCATAGCATTATGGTCGCGTGCAGGGTCTACAAAAGAGTTTTATATCGCCGGCGGCGGGGTGTCTCCATTAGCAAACGGAATGGCCACTGCTGCCGACTGGATGTCAGCCGCTTCATTTATTTCTATGGCGGGAATTATTTCGTTTATGGGTTATGACGGAAGTGTTTATCTGATGGGCTGGACCGGAGGCTATGTCCTGCTAGCGCTGCTTCTTGCGCCATACCTGCGAAAGTTTGGGAAATTTACTGTTCCCGATTTTATTGGAGAACGCTATTATTCCAAGACGGCACGCATAGTAGCGGTATTGTGTGCCCTGCTGGTTTCTTTTACTTATGTTGCTGGGCAAATGCGTGGGGTAGGAGTAGTGTTTTCACGCTTTTTGGAGGTGGATATCAATACAGGGGTTATCATTGGTATGGTCATTGTTTTATTTTATGCCGTCTTGGGCGGAATGAAAGGAATAACCTATACGCAAGTAGCTCAATACTGTGTTTTGATTTTTGCTTTTATGGTTCCTGCTATTTTCATCTCCATTCAAATGACGGGAAATCCTATACCGCAGTTGGGCATGGGGGCCAAAGGAGCTGAAGGAACCTATCTTCTTGAAAAACTGGATGGCCTGTCTGCAGCGCTAGGATTTTCAGAATATACCCAAGGATCAAAATCTACCCTGGATGTTTTTGCCATCACCGCCGCCCTTATGGTGGGTACTGCAGGTTTACCTCATGTCATCGTTCGCTTTTTTACGGTTAAAAAAGTAAGAGATGCCCGAAAATCAGCCGGACTTGCCTTATTGCTTATTGCGATTTTATATACCACTGCCCCCGCTGTTGCTGTTTTTGCTCGAACAAATTTGATCAATACCGTAAGCAATCAACCCTACACGAATATGCCCGAATGGTTTACCAACTGGGAAAAAACGGGTTTGTTGTCTTTTGTAGATAAAAATAAGGACGGTAAGATACAGTACCTCGCTGACTCCCAGCAAAATGAATTGACAGTGGATCGCGATATTATGGTCTTGGCCAATCCTGAAATAGCTGATCTTCCAGCTTGGGTGATTGCCTTGGTGGCTGCAGGAGGTCTTGCTGCAGCTCTATCTACAGCAGCAGGCTTATTGTTGGTTATTTCTTCTTCGGTTTCCCACGATTTGATCAAAAATGTTTTTCGCCCGAACATCACAGATAAGCAAGAGTTGATTGCTGCGCGTTTGGCTTCTGTCGCAGCCGTATGTGTTGCGGGCTATTTTGGAATAAATCCTCCAGGCTTTGTTGCTGCAGTAGTTGCTTTGGCCTTTGGTCTTGCCGCTGCTTCTTTTTTTCCCGCCATCATTATGGGAATTTTTTATAAAAAAATGAACAAAGAGGGGGCGGTCTCCGGGATGATCGTCGGGGTTTCCTTGATGATTTTTTATATGCTAAAGTTCAAATTTGGTCTTTTTGATGGGGGGAAGACTGCCGTTGCTGGCTTGAAAGTGCAATGGTGGTTCGGGATTTCTCCTGAGGGCTTTGGATTTATTGCCATGTGGGTCAACTTTATTGTAGCAATAGTGGTACAACACTTTACTGCTGCAGTACCGCAAGAAATTCAAGACATGGTCGAAAACATTAGAATCCCGATCAGTAAGGAGAAGGAATAAATTAGGGTATAAAAAAAGCGCGTTTTACGCGCTTTTATATTTAAATCTATACCGTATTATAGTGCACCGATCATTTTATTGATTTTTGCGCGCTCTTCTTCAGCAAGCTCTGCATCCACTAAAATGCGCCCACTGTATTCGTCCGTGATTATTTTTTGACGTGAAGCAATTTCCATCTGAACTTGTGGAGGGATGGTAAAATACGACCCGCCTGAAGCTCCTCTTTCGATAGGGACAATGGCTAAACCATTTTTTACATTACTGCGAATACGTTTGTAGGCTGTAATGAGACGGTCTTCTATTTTCTTTTCAAATTTTGCAGATTGATCCATCAAAAGCTGTTCTTCTTTTTCTGTCTCTTTCATGATCGCATCAAGCTCTTCTTTCTTGGCATCTAGGTGCTTTTGCTTTTCAGTAATGCGTTCTTCTAGTAAACCGATGGTTTCCTTTTTTTGTTCAATTTGCGCTTTGATGCCTTTGATTTTCTTTTCCGCTAATTGAATCTCAAGCTGCTGGTATTCTTCTTCTTTAACAATAGAATTGTATTCTCTGTTGTTGCGAACGTTCTTTAATTTTTCTGCATATTTTTTGATCAAGTCGTTGGCTTGCTCAATGACGTTTTTGAATTCTTTAATGCTTGCATCAAAATCGTTTAAATCTGCTTGAAGGTCTTCATTTTTTTTGTTGAGCCCTTGAATTTCATTGTCGAGATCTTCAACTTCAAGTGGAAGTTCCCCTCTTACGTTTCTGATTTCATCTATTCTTGAGTCAATGATTTGAAGATCGTAAAGCGCTCTTAGCTTCTCTTCAATGGAAATTTCTTTCTTTTTTGCCATATTTAGAAATACTTAACAGGGTTGGTATTTACTTCCGATAAAGTGATGGCAAAATTAGGGATTTTTTTTGAGAGATAATCGACGATTAACTTTTTTGTGCCTTGTTCGGTTTCATAATGACCTGCATCGACCAATAAGATTTCTTTTTCGGCTTGAAAAAAGTCATGATATTTTAGATCTGCCGTAACCAGAGCATCGGCTCCTTGGGCTTTTGCCGCTTGAATAGCAAAGCTACCCGAGCCCCCCAAAACGGCAACTTTTTGGATTTTATTTGCATTGGTTTCTGAATGCCTAAGGAACGCTAGGTTTAATTCTTTTTTAAGTTGCATCAAAAAGTCTTCTGCCGTCAAAGCGGAAGGGAGCGTACCAATGCTGCCAAGTCCAATGTCATTTTGTGAGTTCTCTAGGGCGATAATTTCGTAGGCAACTTCTTCATAGGGATGGGCTTCTTTTAGCGCAGCAATGATCTTGGGTTGGAGATGATTTTTAAATACAAGCTGAAGGTGTTGTTCTTCCACCTTAGTGAGATTTTCCTTTTCTCCCAAACTTGGATTGCTGGCTTCATTCCCTTTGAATTGCCCCTCTCCAGTATGCGAAAAGCTGCAATGGGAATAGTTTCCTACACTTCCTGCACCAGCGGTATGTAAGGCCTCCATAACCTTTACTTTTGCTTCAACAGGGACATAGGTGCTCAATAGGCTAAGGGTGTTTTTTTTAGGAATTAGAATGCTTTGTTCTTTTAATCCTATGGTTTCTCCTAAGA
>WTJB01000241.1 GCA_011526335.1 Candidatus Arcticimaribacter sp. | reverse complement strand
AATCAGCAATTACAAGAAGAATTAAAACGAAATCTAAAAGCACAAGCGATGCCCGAGGCAACCAAAAGTATAGTTTCACTCATCCAAAAAGCATTAGTATGACACAGGCACTCTACTATTTTGTTGGTATAGGCGGTATAGGGATGTCCTCTATAGCGCGCTATTTGGTAGAACAAGGATATCAGGTGGCAGGCTATGATAAAACCCCCTCCAAAATAACTGATTCCCTTGCTCTATTAGGAGTGAAGATTACATTTGAAGAAGCGGTAAGTGCGCTACCTAAAGATTTTACAGGAAAAAATACTCAAGTAGTCTATACGCCTGCAATTCCGTCAAACCATCCCCAGTTGAATTACTTTACTGCTCAGGGAAATACCGTCATGAAAAGAGCGGCTTTGCTGGGGGCTCTAACCCAAGACACCTTTTGTATAGCGGTAGCGGGAACACACGGAAAAACCACTACAACAGCCATACTGACGCATTTGTTTTCGAAAGCAGGTGCTTCATTTACGTCCTTTGTCGGAGGACTTATAAACGGGTCTTCCAACATGGTTTCTACTGGAAATCAATACACACTGGTAGAGGCAGACGAATTTGATCGTTCCTTTTTGCATCTTTCGCCTCAATTGGCTTGCATCACTTCAATAGATGCAGACCACCTAGATATTTATGAAGACAAGAATGACATCGAGGCGACCTATGCGCAATTTGCTGCAAAAGTAAAAGCGCCTGTGGTGGTTTCTGAAGCAACGGGGCTTGCGGGGGTGCAGTACGGTTTTTCAACGCATTCAGATTTTTTTATCGATAATATACAGCCAAAAAATACGGGATACCAATTTGATTTTCACACCCCAGAAAAAACCCATGTAAACTGTTATTTAAATCAATTGGGCTTGCATAACCTATCCAATGCTATGGCAGCTTTTATTCTTGCGAACTCGGCTGGTCTAGCGACAGAAAAACTATTTGAAGGCTGGGAGGATTTCCCAGGGGTGGAGCGCCGCCTTCAGGTTTTACTGCATACAGAAAATCGCATTTTGATAGATGATTATGCCCACCATCCTACAGAGATCAATGCGGTATATAAAACCCTTGAGCAGGCATTTCCTCAAAAGAAAAAGTGTGCCGTATTTCAGCCGCATTTATTTTCGAGAACCCGAGATTTTTTAAATGAATTTGCTGTCGCTTTAGCTCAATTTGATCGGGTGATTTTACTGGATATTTACCCAGCAAGAGAAGAGCCAATTGCGGGCATCACGAGTCAGGCCCTGTTGGATTGTATACACAATGTTCCTGCGATTTTACTGGCTAAAGACGCTTTGGCAGCGCATGTAGCAGGATTAGAAGAAGAAATTATAGCCGTTATGGGAGCAGGAGATATAGGTGTTGAAGTAGAAAGCATTAAAAAGGCGTTGGAAAATGATTAAAAAGATCAACTATTTACCGCTGTGCATTTGTATACTCGTTTTGTGTGGTATGGTTTCTTTTTCTTATCAGCGCCATAAAGACAAAACAGACAACGACATAAAACTCATTTTTGAAACCAAAGCTCCACTTTATTTAGCGACTAATTCAGTTGATAAATTGTTAATACAAAAGAAAGATAGCACGTCATCACAGCTAAAAGATACACTAGCTTTGAGTAAGGTAGAAAACCAAATAAAGGCTTTCGCAGAAGTTGAAAATGCTGAAGTTTATCGGAGAACAGATGGGCGTTTAGAAGTTTATATTCAAGAACGTACCCCTGTAGTTCGCGTACTGGATGGAGAAGGATATTATTTAGACAGAATAGGAATGCGCATGCCTTTATCTGGAAACTATAGTCCAAATGTGCCCTTGTTTTATGGTGCATTAGACAGCTTGCAAAAACCGCATCTCTTGCATCTGCTTGGCGCAATTGAAAACGATGAGTTTTTACACCGACAGGTGATGCAAATAGAAGAAGATCAAGGGAATTTTTTCTTGGGGCTTCGCGATTTTTCTACCCGTTTTGAATTGGGAGACCTGAGCCGTCTGCAAGGAAAAATTAAAAAGTTAAAAACCCTCTGTGCTTTTTTAAAGCAAGAGCAAATGGAAGATAAGTACAAAAACATAAATCTCAAATACCAACAGCAAGCTGTTGCCATAGAATAATTGTTATGACAGAGCAAAAAATTTCAGTCGGATTAGATATAGGAACGACCAAGATCGTTGCGATGGTAGGCCAAAAAAACGAGTTTGGGAAAGTAGAAATCCTAAGCATTGGGAAATCAAAGTCTCTAGGCGTACATCGGGGAGTGGTCAACAACATCACACAAACCATACAGTCTATACAGCAGGCCACGGTTGAGGCAGAATCAAAATTAGGATTAACGATTGATGAAGTTGTAGTCGGCATTGCCGGTCAGCATATTCGAAGCCTACAACACAGCGATTACATCACGCGACCCAATGCAGATGAAGTCATCAACGAAGAAGATATTGATAAACTCATCAATCAAGTTCATAAATTGGTCATGTTGCCAGGAGAAGAAATTCTTCACGTCTTGCCCCAAGAATACAAGGTAGACGGGCAAGCCGAAATTAAAGAACCCATAGGAATGTATGGTGGTCGTTTAGAAGCCAATTTTCATGTTGTTGTAGGCCAAGTTTCTTCCATTCGCAACATTGGAAGGTGCATCAAAAGTGCCGGCCTCAATATGGGAAAAATAACCCTTGAACCCTTGGCCTCGTCAGATGCGGTATTGAGCCAAGAAGAAAAAGAAGCAGGCGTAGCCTTGATCGACATCGGAGGGGGAACGACCGATTTGGCCATTTTTAAAGACGGTATTATCCGTCATACAGCTGTAATTCCTTTTGGAGGCAATGTTGTTACGGAAGACATTAAAGAGGGCTGTTCGATCATTCACAAACAAGCTGAATTGTTGAAAGTTAAATTTGGATCTGCATGGCCAGGAGAAAATAAAGACACTGAAATCGTCTCCATTCCGGGATTACGCGGAAGAGATCCAAAAGAAATTTCTTTAAAAACGCTTTCAAAAATCATCAATGCCCGTGTAGTAGAAATTATTGAACAAGCATTTTTAGAAATAAAAAATTACGGCCATGAGGAGCAGAAAAAGAAACTTATTGCCGGTATCGTACTCACAGGAGGGGGCAGTCAGTTGAAACATTTAAAGCAATTGGTAGAATACATCACTGGGATGGATACGCGTATAGGGTATCCTAATGAACACTTGGCGGGCAACTCGGATACGGCAACGGCAAGTCCTATGTATGCTACGGCTGTAGGGTTGTTGATGAACGCCCTTGAAAACGGAAATAATATTACACCTGAAGCGCCAAAATCTTCCGAAGAGGAGGTAGTAAATGAAGCGGGGATAGAAAGTTTTACGGCCCCTAAAATTGCTTTGGATGTCAATGAAGATCGCAAGACCATTCTAGAAAAATGGTCGGATAAGTTTAAAGAATTTTTAGATAAAGCATAAACGCACTTAATATGGAAGAAATGTCAAATCCTATTAGTTTTGATCTCCCCAAAAACAGAAGCAATGTCATCAAAGTCATTGGTGTTGGGGGGGGCGGTAGTAATGCCATCAATCACATGTTCCAGCAGGGAATCGTAGGCGTCGATTTTGTTGTATGCAACACCGATGCCCAGGCCCTTGAGAAAAGTAGCGTTCCCATAAAAATTCAGTTGGGGGCTTCACTTACAGAAGGATTAGGCGCTGGGGCCAACCCTGATGTAGGACGACAAGCAGCACAAGAAAGTTATGAAGAACTGAAAACGCTATTGTCTACCCAAACCAAAATGGTC
>WTJB01000109.1 GCA_011526335.1 Candidatus Arcticimaribacter sp. | reverse complement strand
GCCAAAATGTTCACATACTGCAGAAATACGATCTTTAGAAGCTTGATGAAGACGAACAACATTGCCTTCATAATACCCTTTTCTTTTTTTGTATGTCTTTACATCTACAATATCGCCAGGTACACCACTGTTGAGAAAAATGGTTTCACCCTCTTGTGACTTGGCTACAGCTTTGCCCTTAGCGGCGATATCCACAATGGTTATTTGTTCGAAGAATTTATTTTTCCTAGCTCTTCCCATGGCGGCAAAAATACTACAATTAATCGAAGTTAAATGTTATGTGCAATCGCTTTCTTGTAGCCTTTAGATTCATTAAAAAAATGTAGATTTGTATAGGATGATTTCTCTCCCATCAAAACAAGTAGGAATCGTAGCGTTATAAACTAATTTTTTTCAACCATGAATGCTAATCCCGAATACCATCTAAATCTTGAAAAAAAATACGGTGCCCATGATTATCATCCCCTTCCTGTTGTTTTGGCCAAAGGAGAAGGTGTTTATCTATGGGACGTCACAGGAAAAAAATATTTTGATTTTCTATCGGCCTATTCTGCTGTAAACCAAGGACATTGTCATCCTAAGATTGTAGAAGCTTTACAGACCCAAGCCGCTACTTTAACACTAACTTCTAGAGCGTTTCACAACAACCGATTGGGCGAATACGTAAAATTTGTAACCGAGTACTTCGGTTTTGAAAGTCTATTGCCCATGAATACAGGGGCAGAGGGGGTAGAAACGGCCATTAAAATTACCCGTAAATGGGGGCATACCGTCAAGGGCATTCCAGAGGGTTCGGCCCAAATTGTGGTCTGTGAAAATAATTTTCACGGGAGAACCACGACCATTATATCCTTCTCTTCAGATGCCGGTTCAAAAAACAGTTTTGGTCCCCATACCCAAGGATTTATTCCCATTCCTTACAATGACCCTCAGGCCCTGGAAGATGTATTAAAAAACAACCCGAATATAGCCGGCTTTCTCGTAGAACCCATTCAGGGAGAAGCTGGAGTATATACGCCTGATGAAAATTTTATAGCCAAGGCGAGGGAAATATGTTCGCGTTACAATGTGTTGTTGATTGCCGATGAAATTCAAACGGGAATCGGAAGAACAGGTTCTCTTTTGGCCGTTTGTGGAAACTGTGACTGTCAAGGGAACTGTGAACGTCAGGAAGCGACCTATGTTCGTCCCGACCTTTTGATCTTAGGAAAAGCATTGAGTGGTGGGGCTTATCCCGTTTCTGCTGTATTGGCCGACAGAGCCATTATGGATGTTATTCAACCTGGGCAACACGGAAGTACTTTTGGTGGAAATCCCTTAGGAACCACCATAGCCACCGCAGCACTAAAGGTGATACAAGACGAAAAGCTTACTCAAAACGCAAGACGTCTTGGAGAATTATTTAGGGCTGAAATGAATAAATACATTGCCGAGAGTACTATCGTTAAATTGGTTCGCGGGAAGGGGCTGCTCAATGCCATTGTAATCAATGATACAGAAGAGAGCGATACGGCTTGGAATATTTGTTTGCGTTTACGCGACAACGGTCTTTTGGCGAAACCCACACACGGAAATATCATTCGTTTTGCTCCGCCATTGGTGATGACAGAATCACAACTAATGGAATGTTTAGAAATCATCAAGACCACCTTGCATTTATTTGAACCTGTAAACGCTTAATCCATGCAAGTATATTTTGACAATGCCGCCACTACCCCCATGCGAGCTGAGGTTATAGCTGCCATGTCAAAAGTAATGGAAGATTGTTTTGGAAACCCTTCTTCCACTCACGCCTTTGGAAGAACAGCTAAAACCCATATAGAAACAGCGCGAAAAAGCATTGCGGCACTGTTAAATGCAAAACCACAAGAAATCATTTTCACCTCAGGCGGGACAGAATCAGACAATATGCTAATTCGTGCTGCCGTGACCGATTTGGGGGTGAAAACCATTATCACCACTGCTATAGAACACCACGCTATTTTGCATACGGTGGAGTATTTGGAAGATCAAGGAATTCATGTTGAGTATCTGGAGGTCAACAAAAACGGTGAAATCGATTATACCCAGTTGGAAAGGGTATTGGCTGAGCGGCCAGAAAAAAAGTTAATTTCCTTGATGCACATCAACAATGAAATTGGAACCATTCTCGATTTAGATCGCGTAGGGGAGTTGGCTAAAAAGTACGATACGCTTTTCCATACCGATGCTGTTCAAGGGGTGGGTCATTATGGTTTTGACCTAGAAAAATGTCCCATTGATTTTTTATCCTCAGCAGCACATAAATATCACGGCCCCAAAGGAGTAGGCTTTTCTTTTGTACGGCAAAATTCTAATTTAGGCCCCTTTATTCTCGGAGGGAGTCAAGAGCGAGGCTTACGTGCTGGAACAGAGTCTGTTCATAATATTGTTGGGATGGCCAAGGCATTAGAATTGTCCTATGCCCATCTTGATAAAGAAAAAGCCTATGTTTTATCTTTAAAAAAACACGCCATCAAACGCTTGACTGAAGCTTTCCCGGAGGTGTATTTCAACGGAAATTGCAATGATGAAAACAAAGCTACGTATACCTTGCTGAATGTTGCCTTACCCATAAAAAGTGAAAAGGCAGCTTTGTTGAACTTTCATTTGGATCTAAAGGGGATTGCGTGTTCCAAAGGAAGTGCCTGCCAATCGGGGAGCACTAAAGGATCGCATGTGTTGGATAAGGTGGTGCCAGAAGAGTTTAAACAACGGCCCTCTATTCGATTTTCATTTTCGAAATACAACACTCTAGACGAGGTAGATTACCTTGTAGATACACTGGCTTCTTTTAACGCGTCTTAGGTTTTCGAAATAAATTCGTTTCGAACAGCGCCGTATTTCCGACCTGATCTTTTACGATGAGCTTGAACTCCAGTCGCGCTTGTGTTGCTTTGAGATCGTCAAAATCAAAAGTTAGCGTATTGTTTTTGGGTTCATGCTCCATCAAAATCCATTCTCCATTGATACGGGCTTCATAGCTTGCGATACCCGAAAAGTCATCTTCAATTTCAACTTCAAGAAATTGGTAATTACTGACCCATTGTTCCTTTCTAAAGTTTTTTGGAACAATACTGGGGGCTAGGCTATCACGGGTAAAAATATATTGCCCTGGGTAGGCATATTGGGTACGTAAGTGGCTTTCCTTTTTTAGCATGGGCACATAACTCCAACGGTCTTTCTTTTTCCCTTTTCCCGCAATAAACTTGGCTAAACACATTTGTTGGTATCCAAGGCTATCCAGTTCTGGGTGCCTAAAGGTTAAATCAAAGCCTTTCTTTTGTGGCGCATCATCTGTCTCAAGATTTAGCGTGTCTCCAGCTACCTTAAAGGCAATGCCTGTGGGTTGATAAAAACTTTGTTTGGGGATGTATAGGGTATAGGGACCATCTTCAAAAAGGTAGTCTTTTTCGGGAAGTAAAAGTTTTTCTTTTGCAGAAGCTATAGGGGGCGTCTTGGTTTCCTCAATTCCAGAGATAAAGAGTTGGATATAGGTACTATTTCCAGAAAAATCTTTAAACTGAAACACGAGCTGATACGCACGATCTGCTTCAAAAGAAAGTATCCCATCCGGATCATTTTTGTCTAAAAAACTGTACTCCGCCTCAAGATTATTAAATAATTTTTGGATGCGAATACGTTCATTTTTATAGGTTGCATAATCAATGAGTGCATCAATTTTTTTTCCGTCTTTAAAATCAATACTGTTGAAAGTGTAGCCAAAGGCCGGCACTCCATTGACTTTCAATTCGGCTTTGTACACTCCATTTCTATTGTAACTATTGTCTTGTCGGTCAAATAACCGTACCCCGAAGGCCTTATTTCCACCCAGAGACAGGACGTCTGTGGTGTAAACGCTATCGTTTTTTCGGGTTAAAGGGACGACAGCTTTTTCCCCCAATCGTTTGTCGTTTATGTCATACAAATACAATCCTTGGACAATGGGGCGAATGCTGTCCGAAATTGCTAAACCTAATTGTAAAGGATTTAAAGGGGTTTCTTTTTTCGTGTCTCTAATCTCGAAATGTAAATGGGGCCCCATAGAACCTCCCGTATTTCCAGAATACCCAATAAGTTCTCCCTTTTCTACGGTAAGCTCGCCCAGGGATAAGAATTTTTGGATAACAAAAGTCTTTTTTTCGTATTGATAGGTTTTTATAAGCGCTTGAATTTTTGGCGCAAACTTTTTTAAATGCGCATATACCGAAGTAGTACCATTGGCGTGTTCTATATACAAAGCCTTTCCGTAGCCCGTTGTGGTCACCCGTATTCTACGAATACTTCCGGCGTCTATACTTTTGACTTCAAATCCCTCTTTGCCCTGTGTTTTGATGTCTAAACCCGCATGAAAATGGGTGGGGCGAAACTCGCCAAAAGTTCCCGATAATTTTAACGGGATGTCTAGGGGAGGAACGATTTCTTGTGCTCTGCTAGAGACCGATGTTAGAAACACAAGGAGTAGGAGGTAAGGGATGCAATTTAATTTCATAAGAAATGCTTGTTTCAAAAATAAAATTTAAGGCTTTATTTTTTTACCCCTCAGATCATGAGGGAGATGTTTATGCGGGTAAGGATGATTTTTACGGGTACAGAACATGCCTAAATTTTCGCCATATTCGAAGTGAAAACTAACCTGATCTCCTCGGCGTTTAAAATCAATGAGCTTAGCGAGTTGATTTCCCAACACAAAGGTGTTTTTTTCTCCTTGTGCGATCTCGCCCGAATAGGTGTAGGTTTTTTCTTCCTCGTTGATGATGGTTTTAAAAATCAATTCGAATGACGTTTCATCAAAAAAAGTAAGTTCATCCACATAACAACGATTGGGGCCTTCCAAAGGAATTTTTCGCTCTAATTTCCATCTTCCTACCGTTTTACCCGTATCATCGTTTATTGCGGTTGGACTAAAAAGGCAGAACACCAAAAGATATAGGTGGAACATAATCGCGTGTTTTATTGTGGTTTCGTTACTCGTAAATATAATGTAATTTTAACGAAACAAACCCTCCATAGATGTTGCTTTTTGAACGCCTATCAGCAGATTATGTTTATGCAAAATTATCCCCAGAGGATCGGAAGGAGAAATATTCAATCCTTTTCACTTTTTATGAAAATGAAAGCATAAACGCTGTTCTGACTTTAAAAAGTGCAGAAGAAAACGCGATAAAGTATACTTTTCCTTGTGCTGTGTTTAAGCTCATTGAAAACACTTCTTTAACAGCTGTCGGAATAACGGCTAAAGTATCATCCTTATTAGCAAAAAATCAAATTCCCTGCAATGTCGTTGCCGCTTTACACCATGATTATTTTTTGGTCCCCGTACAACGCGCCGATGAAGTTAGCCGATTGCTAAAGCAGTTGGGTTGAGTGGTAAAGTTTTGTTAAATCAAGTAAAAATAGAGTGCTTGAATTCAGAATCCGATCAAATTGTTTAAATTTGATGTAGAGTAAAGATGCGTCTTATGCCAAGCGAAATGCAAAACAATGTAGAGCTTCTCGAACGAAATGTAGTGTTGCTTTTGAATAAACTCAAAGACAATAAGCACGCCATCACTTCTTTAACGGCCCAATTGGACGAGCTAAAAAAGTCCTATGCCACAAAAGAAACAGAAAACAATCGTTTAAAAGAAGACAACAGCTCGCTACAGTTAGCCAATTCTTTACTGGGTAGTACAGATAGTAATATTGAAACAAAACATAAAATTGATGCTTTGATTAGAGAAGTAGATACTTGTATCGTCCAACTTCAAAGCATTGAATGATTGTCATGAGTAATTCGCTAAAAATAAAATTGAATATTGCGGACCGCGTTTACCCTTTGACTGTTGCACCAGAGCAAGAGGAGGGGTTGCGAAAATCAGCAAAAAAGATAGAAGCGATGATCAAACAATTGGAGCAAAACTATGCCGTGCGAGACAAGCAAGATGTCCTTGCCATGTGCGCGTTGCAGTACGCTACACAATTGGAACAAAATAATACTAATGAAAAAGAAAGTGTTCGGGTAAATCCTTCAACAATTGATCAATTAAATCAGATGATTGAAGACCATATGAACTCTTTTTGATGCGTTCTTATAGATAATACAATACTGCCTGTATTAGTTTAATTTTTTGATAAACTCAACGAACTTTTTTTTAAAAGAGGTGAGTCCATATGGTAAAAGCAAGCTGCCCTCGAGCAGATCCTTGATCCGTAGGTTAGCCGCAAACCTGTATAATAGGAGTTTATACAAAACCGTAGACTAGTGCAGGCTTTTTTTTTAATATAATTAAATGCAATAAGCTATGTCCATTATACTGTATATTGTCGGAGCCGCCCTTGGGGGATTGTTTCTGGGTATCGTTAGTGTCCAGGTGATCCAAAAACGCAAATCTGCAGGAATCATCAAGAAGAGCGAAAATCAGGCAAGACGCATCATAAAAAAAGCGCATCAAGAATCTGATCGTATCAAGAAAGAAAAAATGCTTCAAGCCAAGGAGCGCTTTATCGAACTAAAATCAGAACACGAAAAGGTTATTTTTCAACGCGAAAAGAAAATATCCAATATAGAAAAGACGAATCGCGAAAAAGAGAAAGATCTCAATCGTGAACTGCAACGCAACAAGAACATAAACGAACGTTTAGAACAGAAGCAAAAGAACTTCGATCAGCGCATTCAAAAGATAGACCGCAAAACCACCGAACTAGAAGAAGTAAAACAACATTATCAGCGCGAGCTGGAGGGGGTTTCTGGTCTTAGTGCAGAAGAGGCGAAAGAGGAGCTCATCACTTCCCTAAAGGAAAAGGCGCAGACCGATGCGATGTCCTTCATTCAGCAGTCCATAGAAGAGGCAAAATTGTCTGCAGAGCAAGAAGCCAAAAAAGTTATCATCAATACCATTCAACGTATTGGAACAGAAGAGGCGGTAGAAAATTGTGTTTCGGTATTTAATCTAGATTCTGATGATGTAAAAGGACGAATTATTGGAAGAGAAGGAAGAAACATTCGCGCCATTGAAGCAGCAACAGGTGTAGAAATTATTGTAGATGATACCCCTGAAGCCATCATTCTTTCCTGCTTTGATCCGGTCCGAAGAGAAATTGCACGATTGTCTCTCCACCGTTTGGTTACCGATGGAAGAATACACCCTGCACGAATAGAAGAGGTGGTCAATAAAACGACCAAGCAAATTGAAAATGAAATCGCTGAGGTAGGAAAGCGTACTGTAATAGACCTTGGGATACACGGTTTAAACCCCGCTTTGATCAAGATAGTCGGAAGAATGAAATACCGTTCTTCCTATGGTCAAAACCTACTCCAGCACTCTAGAGAAGTAGCCAAGCTTTGTGGCGTTATGGCTTCAGAATTGGGACTCAATCCCAAGTTAGCCAAGCGGGCAGGACTACTTCACGATATAGGGAAAGTTCCTGACGAAGAAACAGAAGTTCCTCACGCTATTTTGGGGATGCAATGGGCAGAAAAATACGGTGAAAAACCCGAAGTATGCAACGCCATTGGCGCCCACCACGATGAAATTGAAATGACCTCATTGCTTTCGCCTGTTATTCAGGTGTGTGATGCTATTTCCGGAGCTCGACCCGGAGCACGCCGTCAGGTGCTAGATAGTTATATACAGCGTCTAAAAGACATGGAAAAAATCGCTTATGATTTTTCTGGCGTGAATAAAGCCTATGCTATTCAAGCGGGGAGAGAATTGCGTGTAATTGTAGAAAGTGAAAAAGTATCGGACAACAAAGCCGCTGAACTTTCTTTTCAGATATCGCAAAAGATTCAAACCGATATGACCTATCCGGGGCAAGTAAAGGTTACCGTAATTCGAGAAACACGTGCGGTTAACGTCGCAAAATAATTAGTGCATCAATAGGTTGTATACTACACCCGCTATAACAGCGCCGCAAAGCGGAGCCACAACAGGAACCCAACTGTAACTCCAGTCGGGTTTCTTGTTTTTTCTAGGAAGCAGTTGATAAACGATACGTGGACCCAAGTCTCGGGTTGGGTTTATGGCATAACCCGTAGTTCCGCCCAAAGACATCCCTATTACCCAAACCAAAATACCCACCGGAAGCGCCTCCAACGCACCAATGCCGTATTGTGTTACTTCCATTCCTTTGATTTCAATACTTGGTGAAGCGATAAAGTAAATGCCAAAAATGAGGATAAAAGTGCCAAAGAACTCAGAAAAAAAGTTGTTCTTAAAGTTTCGAATGGCCGGTCCTGTACAAAAGGTACTCCTAACGGCATCTTCATCTTCTGTTCTTTTGTAATGGTCGATATAAAAGAGATAATTGAGGAAACTACCCGTCATGGCACCAAGGAGTTGTGCCAAAACGTATTTTGGAACAAGCGACCAAGAAAATTTTCCAATAACGGCTAAACCGACAGAAACCGCAGGGTTTAGATGTGCACCACTAAATTGACCCGTAGCATAGGCCGCTACAAAAACAGCAAACCCCCATGCTGAGGTAATCAATACCCAAGGGGTTTGACCAGAAGCTAGGGTGTCTTTTAAATTTACGTTGGCGACGATGCCGGCCCCAAAAATAATCAGTAAAGCAGTTCCAATAAATTCAGCTAAAAAAGGAGTCATAGTTAAAGTAAATAGTGTTGTGATACAGTTTTAAATTGGTTCAGTTGATCTGCTATCCATTTAGCATTTTTACCCATTTCGTCTGCCATGATCTTAGCTACCTCTGGAGCAATGTCATCTGAGGCCTTGGCATTTAAAAATAAAGATCGGGTTCTTCTGGCCATAACATCTTCAAGTGTCATCGCCATTTCTTCTCTTACCGCCCAAAGGACTTGACTTTTGGTGATGGGTATTTCTGGGCTTAAAGAGGAGGAGTGCTCTTCTACCGAAACCAACTGTGAAAGTTTGTCTAAATCTGCTCCGTAAACGTGCATAGGGTTAGACCAGTCTGCATTATAATCGTAGCCGTGGATGGGTAAATTCTGCGTAATGCAAGCGCGTTCAGGAAGCCCCCCTACGGACTGAGCTGTATTGATCATATCTTCTGCCATTTTTCGGTAAGTGGTCCATTTTCCTCCTAAAATACTTACTAAGCCCGAGGTGCTTACCCTTACTTTATGGTGTCTAGAAATTTCTTTAGTAGCGTTGCTATCATCTTCAGGAGCAGCCAAAGGGCGCAGTCCAGCAAAAACACTTTTTATGTCTTTTCGCGTAGGAATATTGGTCATATAGGCCCCAGCATTTTCTAAAATAAAATCAATTTCACTCTCCAAGGCTTTGGGTTCATCTTCGGGTTTTTGGATTAAGGTATCTGTAGTACCCACGACTACGTAATTGTTCCAAGGCACAGCAAATAAGACTCTACCATCTGTTGTATGTGGGACCATAATGGCATGCGGACCGTCCAAAAATTTCTTTTCTAATACGATATGAACACCTTGACTAGGAACAATCAGTTTCTTGCTTTTGGGTTCATCCATTTGAATAATATCGTCAGAAAACACCCCCGTTGCATTGATGACTACTTTTGCTGCAATCTCAAATTTTTCATTGCTGATATGGTCTATTGCATGTACGCCCGTAACCATTTCATTTTCTTTAATCAAGCCCGTAACCCCGCAATAGTTTACCAAACTTGCCCCGTGATTTTCGGCCGTTTGGGCTAGACTAATGGCCATTCGGGCATCATCAAATTGCCCATCATGATAGATAACGCCACCGCGCAGGCCATCTTTTTTTACGTTTGGAATAAGGTCTAGGGTTTCCTCTCTATCCAAAAGCGTAGAGGGGCCTAGTCCCAATTTTCCAGCCATCATGTCATAGACTTTTAATCCAATGCCGTAAAAAGGGCTATTCCACCAATCATAAGAGGGAATAACAAAGCTTAAATCTTGTACCAAATGCGGAGCGTTTTTTCGCATGATTCCTCTTTCTTTTAAGGCCTCAATGACCAAAGAGATGTCTCCGTTTTGAAGGTAGCGTACTCCACCATGTACCAATTTTGTGCTTCTAGAAGAAGTGCCTTTAGCAAAATCATGCTTCTCCAAAAGTAATGTTTTGTACCCTCTAGAGGCTGCATCCACCGCTGCACCCAAACCTGAAGCCCCTCCACCAATGATGATGATGTCCCAGGCTTTTTTGCGTTGTTTTATTTTTTTTAAATGGTTAGCTCTTTTCATTTACTGATAATCGAGTTAATTCTTTTCTCCCATAGCATAAGGGTACGCTCTGTTGATTCTTGGGTTTTTGGAGAAAATACTTTGTCTTCTTCCCAGATGGATTGCAATTCATCAAGGTCATTCCAAAATCCAACAGCCAATCCGGCAAAGAAAGCTGCCCCTAATGCTGTTGTTTCTGTTGTTTTGGGCCGAATTACTTCTTTGTTGAGTAGATCGGCTTGTATTTGCATGAGGAGGTTGTTGTTTGAGGCACCCCCATCGACTTTAAGGGAAGAAAAATTCACTCCAGCGTCTTTTTGCATTTCTATAATAATGTCTCGGGTACGCAGTGCAATGGCTTCTAAAGCGGCACGGGCAATATGTCCTTGTGTTGTACCTCGCGTGATGCCCATAAGTGCGCCTGTGGCATCGGGTGCCCAATAGGGGGCACCTAGCCCTGCTAAAGCAGGAATAAATGTGACGCCACCATTATCTTTTTCTGTTTCTGCCAAAGTTTCAATGTCAGCGGCAGCCGCAATCATATGCAATTGGTCGCGTAACCATTGAATCAAAGCCCCAGCAACAAAAACACTTCCTTCTAGCGCGTACATGGTTTTATCTCCTAGGGTGTATCCTATGGTGGTCAACATTTTATTTTTTGACACCACAGCTTTTTCTCCCGTATTCATGATACAAAAGCATCCTGTTCCGTAGGTGTTTTTTACATCGCCTGGGGTAGTACACAATTGTCCAAAAAGGGCGGCCTGTTGGTCTCCTGCAATACCACTGATAGGAATAGTATGTCCCAAGATATCCGATGAAGTTTCGCCAACGACTTCAGAAGAGCTAACGACTTCTGGCAATAGCGCCTGAGGTATGTTTAAAATGTCCAGCAATTCCTTATCCCATTCTAGGGTATGAATGTTAAATAGCAGTGTGCGGCTTGCATTTGTGGTATCTGTGGTATGAACTTTCCCCTGGGTTAAGTTCCAAATTAACCAGCTGTCTATTGTTCCAAAAGCCAATTCTCCTTTTTCTGCCCTTGCGCGTAAATCTGGATCTTGATCCAAAATCCATTTGATTTTTGTTCCCGAAAAATAGGCATCCAAAACCAATCCTGTTTTTTCTTGAAAAACAGAGGCTTTATCCATCAATGCCGCACAGGTAGAAGCCGTTCTTCTGTCCTGCCATACAATGGCTTTATGGATTGCTTTTCCTGTTTTTCTATCCCAAATTACCGTTGTTTCTCGCTGATTTGTGATACCAATCGCTGCAATCTGGGTGACGTCAATTTCAGGTGTTTGTAGTATTTCCTGAATGGCTTTTAGTTGTGTTTCCCAAATCTCGTGAGCATCGTGTTCTACCCAACTTTCTTGAGGAAAATATTGTGGAAATTCGTGTTGTGATAGGGCTATTTGTTTTCCTTGACGATCAAATAAGATGGCTCTTGAACTAGAGGTTCCCGCATCTATGGCTAATATGTATTTCATGCTAATTCTAAAAGCTTGAAATTACATTATTTCAAATGAGGTTCCAAAAAATTATGGGGTATTCTCTAGCGGGCTAAAGTTTGGGTCAAAGTGAAAAAAGAAATTGGCCCAAATGATTTTGGATAAAGCATTTAGAAAGGGGGATAATATCACCAATACCCCAACAATTGTAAAAAAGGTAAGTAAAAAAGAAAAGGGGTGCACAAAAAGAATCATCATCAAAGCCACTAACCCCATAATCCCCACGCCTAAAGCATAGGCCACATACATAGATCCGGTATAAAAACTAGGTTCAAGTCTGTATTTTAGACCACACTTATCGCATTTAGGTCGAACAGAAACAAAATGTTTTAAGTCATATATGGGGTGGGCTAAAAAAGCCCCTTGATGGCAACGCGGACATTTAAAATAAAGAACACTATTGAGTTTATTTCCCTTAGGAAAAATCATCTTTTTTTTCTTTCCTGTAAACTTAAACAATTTCTTTTTTAAATTGGGGTCCCGAAAAATTGAAAACATGAACGCATTATACGACCATAAAATCACTTCAGTTAGCGATTTTGAAATAGCGCGAAAAAAAGCCATCGACTCCCCTGAAGTTTTTTGGTCAGAAATTGCAGAGACTTTTGAATGGATAAAACCTTGGGACACCGTATTACAGTACGATTGGAGTATACCCAAGACGGAATGGTTTTTAGGCGGACAACTCAACATCACAGTAAATTGTTTGGACCGTCATGTTGCCACCCATCCAGACCGAATAGCCCTGTATTGGGAACCCAACAACCCTGATGATATCGCAAAAACATATACCTACAAGGAACTGCTCGATGCCGTCAACCAATTTGCTAACGGCTTAAAAAATCAAGGTATTAAAAAAGGAGATCGGGTATGCATTTATATGCCCATGATCCCGGAACTCACCATTGCTGTTCTGGCCTGCGCTAGGATAGGAGCGGTACATTCTGTGGTTTTTGCCGGCTTTTCCTCCTCGGCACTAGCCGCGAGAATCAATGATGCCCAATGCGCATTACTCATCACAGCGGATGGGGCATTTAGGGGAGATAAAATTATCGATCTAAAAGCCATCGTCGATGAGGCGCTGACTGACTGCCCCAGCATAAAAAAATCGGTGGTTTTTCAACGTACTTTTTCTGAAGTAAGATGGGATAACCGAAGCGATGTATGGTGGCATGACTTTGTGGAAGGTTTATCGACCAATTGTCAGCCCACACCTATGGAGGCTGAGGATCCTTTATTTATCTTATACACCTCTGGGTCTACGGGGAAACCCAAAGGTATGGTGCATAGTTGTGGTGGCTATATGGTGTATACGGCCTATAGTTTTATGAATGTATTCCAATATACCCCAGGCGATGTGTACTGGTGTACTGCCGATATCGGATGGATTACTGGACATAGTTATATGGTGTATGGTCCCCTAGCATGCGGAGCGACATCTGTGCATTTCGAGGGGGTTCCTTCTTATCCAAAATGGGATCGTTTTTGGCAAATATGCGAAAAGTATAAAGTCAATCAATTTTATACCGCCCCAACGGCTATCCGCGCATTGGCGAAACACCCTACTAAAATAATTGAAGGTTACGACTTTTCACAGCTCAAGGTATTGGGTTCTGTGGGCGAGCCCATCAATCAAGAAGCATGGGATTGGTACGCCACCCACATCGGAAAAAATAAGACCCCTATTGTAGATACCTGGTGGCAGACAGAGACCGGGGGGATATTAATTTCTTCTCTCGGGGGGGTTACGCCAGGAAAAGCAATCTTTGCGACAACGCCTCTTCCCGGGGTTCAAGCGGCTCTTGTTGATGAAAAAGGCAATCCGATAATTGAAACGGCAGGGGAGGGAATCCTAACCGTAAATTACCCTTGGCCTTCGATTGCAAGAACAATTTATGGAGATCATCAACGGTACAAGGAGGTGTATTTTTCTGCTTTCCCCGGACGCTATTTTCCCGGAGATGGTGCCTTGAGAGATTCAGAAGGAAATTACCGCATTACTGGGCGTGTAGATGATGTGGTCATCGTATCGGGGCATAATTTGGGTACAGCTCCTATTGAAAATGCCATCAATGCGCATCCTGATGTAGTCGAAAGTGCCGTAATTGGTTACCCCCACGATGTTAAAGGAAATGCCCTTATGGCCTATGCCATTGTTTATGATAACATAGCGAGTTCCGATGAGTTGATCCAAAGTATTCGTCAGACAGTATCGGATCAGATCGGACCCATTGCTAAACCCGATCGGGTGTTGATTGTTTCTGGACTCCCCAAAACAAGAAGCGGTAAAATTATGCGACGCATTCTTCGGAAGCTTGCTGCCGGGGAGTTTGATGCATTGGGGGATATTTCTACACTCCTCAACCCCGAGGTGGTGGAAGAAATAAAAGCTGCTCTAACGAAAAAATAGCATCAAAGCACCTACTGCGGTTAGGCCCAAGATGAGTTTTCGATAATTTTGATCATTGATTTTATCTACCAACCAAACCCCAACCCATAATCCTAGGATGAGAAAGGGGAGGTAGGTCAGGCTACTGAGCAAAGAAGGGATACTGATGGTTTTCCAAACCCATACATGAAAAGGAACCTTGAAGAGGTTAATGATAAAAAAAACATAAGCAGAGGTTCCAATAAAAACATTCTTGGGAACGCGCATGGCCAAAAAATAAATATTGGTTACGGCTCCCGCTAGATTTCCGATCATGGTTGTAAAGCCCGCAAGTATGCCCAATGATCCGGCAAAACTCCAATGGGAAGGGATGTTTTTAGGCGGTTTTTTTTCACTGTAAAACATAAAGCAAGTGGTCAGTAAAATAAGGCTCGCCATCGCTGTTTTAAAGGTCTGTTCGTTTAAATAGTTCCCGCCATAGGTGCCCAGGACTACCCCAAGAGCCATCCAGGGGATAAGCTGAAAGACATAATGCCACTGAGTATGTTTTTTATAATAAATAATGGCAAAAATATCGCCACAGATAAGTAAAGGCATAAGG
>WTJB01000329.1 GCA_011526335.1 Candidatus Arcticimaribacter sp. | reverse complement strand
GTAGGCTTGTTCTCTTCGGCAACCAATAATACTTTCTGCGAGGGAGATATCGTAAGCTTTACGGCAGATTCCAGTAATCCTGATAGTTTCTATACTTTCTATGTAAACGGATTGGTCATCAGTGGACCTTCTGCTACAAACTCCATTACAGATAATCAAGGCTTATTAAGTAATAGAGATGTAATTCTAGTTGAAGTAACCACCGAAGGGGGATGTAGTTCTACAGCATCGCTTTCCATGCGACTCAATGGAGTCATTAACGGTTCTTTCTCAACTTCTAGCATTACACTTTGTCAAGGAGAGATCTTACCTGAACCAATAGAATATCAAGGTGCAAGAGCCGATGGTTCAATACGCTATCAATGGCAAAGCTCCTCTAACAATGTCAGCTTTACCGATATTGTAGGAGAAACTTCGGCTAGTTATGCATCTGATAGCGAAGTTGTATCCGATACTTATTTAAGAGTAATCACAACTTCTACCCTCAACGGAGTAAGTTGTGAGGCGATTAGTGATCCAATAGCCATTATAGTTGATCGATCGATCTACTGCAACTTTGAAGACTCTGACTTTGACGGAGTAGCCAATGAAGACGATCTATGTCCAGATACGCCACTGGATACGCCTGTAGACGAAAACGGTTGTTCTGCCGAGCAATTAGACAGCGACTTGGATGGTGTGCTTAACGAAGTAGATTTATGTCCCGACACCCCACTGGGTGTTCCGGTAAACGAAGAAGGATGTAGTGAGGCCGAGGTACAAGAGAAAATCGAAAACGGTGATGATGATGGCGATGGGGTGATCAATATCCTAGACCGCTGTCCCGAGACTCCTGAAGGAGCTGAAGTAGATGAGAGCGGATGTACTCCAGAAGAATCCGAAGCCATCGCCCAAGGAGATGAAGATAAAGACGGGGTAATCAATGAAAACGATGTTTGTCCCGATACCGAATTGGGAGTGCGTGTCAATGAACTGGGCTGTCCTTTGAGTGACTACGACAGTGACTTTGATGGGGTAAGCGACGATATTGATGTCTGCCCTGATACTGAGATAGGTGCTGAAGTAGATGAAAAAGGATGTGCTGCAGCGCAGATTGAGGTAGATCTAGATCTGGATGGGGTACCTAACGAAGAAGACTTTTGTCCAGATACTCCACTAGGAGAAGAAGTGGACGAAAAAGGATGTAGTAAAGCTCAGATTGATGCAGATACCGATCTTGATGGTGTGCCCAATGAGCTCGATATCTGTCCTGGAACACCACTAGAAGAACAAGCCGATGAAAACGGATGTTCTGAAGGCCAGCGCGATGATGATGGCGATGGGGTTCCCAACTTTATTGATCGTTGTCCCAATACAGCGCAAGGGGCTGAGATTGATGAAAACGGCTGTAGTGCATTGCAGTTAGACGGAGACGATGATGGCGATGGGGTATTAAACAGTGTGGATGTTTGTCCCAACACTCCAGAAGGAGCACTCATTGATGCCAATGGATGTGCCTATAAAGCACCCAAAATCTTTAAGCAAAGCTTTGAGCGTATTGAAAACTCAAGAGATGATGAAACCGATCAGATTAAAATCTTACTGGGAAGAATCATTACAGAAGACACCAATGCGGTCTCTGGAACTGCAGGTGAAATTACCTTAACCATTGAAGAGGGAGAAGATGCTGTTCTCTTCGAATTAGAAGGTAATGAGCTTTACTTGGTTGGACGTTTGGATTATGAAGAGCAGAAAAAACATGAGGTTATCATCAGAGCTACCAATGACAAAGGCTTGTCGGCTACTCAAAAAATGGTTCTTAAAGTACAAGACATCCCCAATACAGTAACCAAGTCTAACTTTACCGTAGCGGTCTTTGATGTAAAAACAGAAAGCAGCGGTTCTAAAGTAAGCTACAACCGTTACTTTAACCCTAATGTAGAGCGTGGGGTTGGAAAATGGAAGATCAAGAAAAAGATTGTTGGCGGCGCCGATGCCGGAGCCTTTACCATCCGTACGCGCGGGTTGGATGCTGGAGACACCAAGAGTGGTAAGAGCACCAATACCCTGCCACAGCAAGAAGATTATCTAGACTTTATCAATCCACCGGATTTTGAGAACCCACAGGATCATAACCGTGACAATGTGTATGAGGTACAAGTAGCCAACATCAACACCAATGATGGGGATACCCAACAGCCCATCTCGGTGATCCAAACGGCCATTGTTGTTCCTGAAGGCGATCCTACCGCAATACAGCTACAGTCTGTTCCAGCGGCACCCACCGATGATAGTGACGGTGACGGGGTTCCTGACATTACCGACAACAGTCCGTTTGTGGCCAACCCAGACCAGTCTGATGAAGACGGCGATGGTGTGGGCGATGTTACCGATGATGCGGATCATGACGGGGTATGGAATCCCAACGATACCTGTCCCGATACTCCCTACGATACCCTAGTGGATGTAACGGGCTGTCCGATCTTCTACTTGCCGCCCAATAACTTTAGTGTAAACAAGGCAGAGAAGTGTGCTGACAACAATGCCATCTTCCTAAACATTGTAGACACCAGTTATACCTACAATGTAAACGTTACCGGGGCAGAGAATCTCTCAGAGACGGTAAGCAGCAATCAGTGGAGTCTGAACAACCTCTCTGCAGGAACCTACAGCATTTGTATTACCGTAGATGGCTTTACAGCCGAGGACTTCGAGCGTTGCTATAATGTGACCATTGCTCCCCCTGCGGCGCTGAATGTATTGAGTCAGAAAAAACAGCAGAGTGAGGTGGTCACCTACAAACTCAGTGGAGGAAGTGTGTATAACATCTACCACAACGGGAAGACCATTCAGACCGACAAGGAATCCTATGACTTAAAACTTGATCCGGGAGTGAACAATGTGAAGATCACCACAGGAATCGAGTGTCAAGGAATATTTGAACAAAACTACTTCCACTCCCAGAGGGTTCTCTACAGCCCACTACCGTTTAATGAGACCTTAAACCTCTTTGTAGGAGGAGACGATCGTGAGGTAAAAGTAGAGATCTACAACTCGGGTTCTTATCTGGTGCACGAGCAGTATGTACAACCGGATCCGATCAGTAGAACTACGAGTATTGAAACCACTCAGTTGAGCTCAGGAAGTTATATCATCAAAGTCATCGGGGAGACCACCCTGACATCACAACTCATTATAAAAGAATAAGCATGAAAGTGTATTCCTATTTTATCGCCCTTGTATGTATCGTTAGCCTTATGGGCTGTAGTAAAGGCAGCAGTGAACCCGAGGTGGTCATTCTAGAGCCTGGGACGGCTGTACTTAGTTTTCCCAGCAACAACGAAGCCTGTTTGGAGACCACTTCGGTCAACACCACCCAGGCCAGTGTAGAGTTTAGATGGACCGGAGCAGCCAATGTAGAGCGCTATGAACTGGTGGTGACCAATCTGCTGACCAATCAGGCGCAAACCTTTGATGCCCAAGAAACCCGAAAAACCGTAACCCTGCTAAAGGCAGAACCCTATAACTGGAAGATCCGGGCCATTGGTATGCTGGGCAGTACCCCAACAGAATCCGATACCTGGCAGTTCTATCTGGCAGGGGATGCCAACATCAACTACGCCCCCTTCCCACCAGAATTGGTGCGCCCCATAACCGGATCTACCGTAACGCCCATAGGGGGAGTGATAGAAATTCAATGGAACTGCAGTGATGCCGATAGTGATCTCGACCGCTTTGAGGTCTATGTAGATACCACAGACGCCACCACCTTGGTCAATACCGTAGAGGCAGTAAGCACCTCTACTGCACTGGAAGTACCCGTAGAAAACAGCAATGTCTACTACTGGAAGGTCATCGCCATTGACGAAAACGGAAATACCACCAACTCAGGAGT
>WTJB01000037.1 GCA_011526335.1 Candidatus Arcticimaribacter sp. | reverse complement strand
CATAAAAAGATTGTACGCCTATACTCAATCGATTGACTCCAGCAGATTTTAAATCAGCAAATAAGTCGTTCGTATAATCATCTGGATTCATCTCCAGGGTAGTTTCAGGTGTCGTGCTGACCGAAAAAATTCGGTTAACGGCCTCGATAAATTTACTAATTTCTTTTGGGGTCAATAAAGAGGGCGTCCCCCCACCAAAATAAATACTTTGAACCTGAACATTTGACAACTCTTCCTTTCTCATTTCAAGCTCTTTGAGCATACATTCGAGCATTAGCGCTTTATTATTCAGCGATGTTGAAAAATGAAAATTGCAATAATGACAAGCTTGTTTACAAAACGGGATGTGAAAATAAATACCAGCCATAGATAGTATTTGGGTTATTTCACTTTTGAGGGGTTTTGGGCAATAAAGGCTTTCCAACCCGTATATTTTTTTTGATTATCGCCTTTTCCTGCATTGTAAAAATGACATACAGCCGCGGCCAATCCGTCGGTAGAATCCAAATTCTTGGGCAATGTTTTTAGCCCCAATAAACTTTGTAGCATTTTGGCCACTTGCTCTTTACTGGCGTTCCCATTCCCGGTAATGGCCATTTTAATTTTTTTAGGCGAATATTCTGTAATGGGGATGTCACGCGAAAGTCCTGCTGACATCGCCACACCTTGTGCTCTACCCAGTTTTAACATCGACTGTACATTCTTCCCAAAGAAAGGTGCTTCAATAGCAATCTCATCGGGATTATAGTTATCGATCAATTCGAGTGTACGATTGAATATGTGTTTTAGTTTGAGGTAATGGTGGTCGTACTTGGAAAGCTGTAATTCGTTGAGCACCATAAACTCCATGCTGTTGTTTACCACTTTAATTAAACCAAACCCCATGATGGTCGTTCCTGGGTCGATTCCTAAAATGATACGTTCAGCCATATTATACTTGCGGAGTGGCGATGATTCTTATCGGAACTTTGATGCTGGTTTTTACTTTAACCCCCACATTTGTTTTGGTTGCAGGAAGCGCCAACGGCAATTGAGCAACCGCATTGATCAAAAGCGTTTCAAGTTCTTCAACAGCTTCAAAAACAGTAGAGGCTCCTTCGGTGTCTGTGAGTTGTATAGCGCCATCAACATCTATGAGCAGGTTTAAAATAATTTCTCTATCGATTTCCTGATTGGCAACTAAAGCTTCAGCATAAAGACTTTCCTCTAGTGATGTTCTGATGGTATTTTTAAAACAATCAAACTGATCCTCTGCCGTAAGGTCTTGACAGCTTTCAAAAGTTGGTGCCTGGTCCTTATCTGACCAAGAGGAAGCTTGCTTTATTTGCTTAGGGGTATGGGTTGTCGTATCAAAATATTCACAACTGATAGTAAGTGTGGCAACGAAAATGAACAAAAAGGCTGATCTCATAGCGAATTATTGGATTGGGTGATATTGTCATCATAAAATTACGACTTTTTTTTATATTGGGACGAAACTAAAAATGATAACACCATGGATCTTTTTTATGAGATTGTAGGGCTTTTACTTTTACTCTTAGGCGTTGTGGGTAGCTTTTTACCCGTATTACCTGGGCCGTTGAGTGGGTGGTTTGGCTTGCTGATTGCCAATCAAAGTTCAAGGGTAGATTTTGACACCTCCTTTATGATCACTACTTTTTGTATTGCGCTCGGGGTCTTTTTGCTCGATTATATCATTCCTGCCTTAGGAACAAAAAAATTTGGTGGGTCCCAAAAAGGAGTGGTGGGTTCTACCATTGGTTTAGTCATTGGACTTTTATTTTTAGGGCCATTGGGAATTATTCTGGGCCCTTTTATCGGCGCCTTTTCAGGAGAACTCCTCAACTCTTCTGACAAAAAAGTAGCCTTCAAAGCGGCTATAGGGTCCTTTTTGGGGTTTATCACGGGCGTAGTTTTGAAATGCCTAGTTGCCTTGGCTTTTCTTTTTCTTGGAATCTCGCATTACCTTGGGTAGCATCTCTTAAGAAAAAAACCGTTTTTTCATAAATCCTTAGTAACTAAAATATATTTATACCCTCAAATTTGAACTCCTTTTTCAAATCCTATCCGTTACTTGTAATAGATGGTTAGCATGGTGTTGTAATTCGTCAGTTGGTGTATTAGCTGGTAAAAATTGCTTTCCCGAAAACTTGTTTTTAGAAGTTCGCTATCCTTTTCTTTTCCTAAATATTTGATGTACTTTTGTGGTATGGAATTATTTCTTATTTCGTTTGTATTGATTGGACTTGCTTTTGCAGGAATTGCAATAAAAATTCTTGTCAAAAAAGAAGGCAAATTTGCCGGTACTTGTGCCAGTCAAAGTCCCTTCCTAAACAAAGACAACGAGCCCTGTGGTTTTTGTGGAAAACTCCCCGAGGAGCAGGAATGCCGTAACCCTGAATTATCTAAATAAAAGCGGTTCCCCAAAAATTATCTATCTTCGGAAGTGGTATGGAGGATAAAGCAATTGCAAAAGCCATTTTACTTGCGAAAGAAAACAATCAAAAAGCATTTGCTTTACTCTATGACGCCTATTGGGATTATTTGTTTTCCTATCTCTTGACGCGAAACCTCCAGGAAGATATAGCCGAAGATTTAGCCATTAAAACATTTTCAAAAGCGTTTGATAAAATCAACACCTACGATCCAAAATATTCGTTTAAAACCTGGTTGATTACCATTTCTAAAAACCTTCAAATCGATGAACATCGCAAAGAAAAAAAACAACTTCATACAATAAACGAATCCATAGAAACTAGTCATATTCACAACATAATCGATGAGAATCCTTCTCCAGAAGACATGCTCATAACGGCGCAGAACCTAAAGGGATTATTGACACAAATAAAGGCGTTAAAACCCATTTACAGCCAGGTAATCAAATTAAGGTACTTACAAGAACTGAGTTATAAAGAAATCAGTCAACTGATGAACTTACCGCTCAATACCGTAAAGGTTACCCTATTGAGGGCCAAAAAAATCTTAGCAGAAAAAATCATCAATGAAAAAATTTAATCTCCAAAAATTAGGTCCCGGACTTCTTTTTGCTGGAGCAGCCATTGGGGTTTCTCATTTAGTACAATCTACGCGTGCAGGAGCTGATTTTGGCTGGGGACTCCTTTGGGCTTTGTTGTTATCAAATTTATTTAAATATCCTTTTTTTCAGTTTGGCACTCGCTTTGCCTTAGCCACTCAAAAAAATCTATTGGAGGGGTATTTTCAGCTCGGAAAACACTATTTGTGGATGTATTTTTTTCTAAATATTGCCACGATGTTTACCATTCAAACCGCCGTAACGATCGTTACAGCAGGGCTGGCTTCTTCTATCTTTGGCTTTACCCCAGATCTTGTGGTTTGGAGTACTATTATTACCGCAATATGTCTCTGTTTACTGCTCTTTGGCAAATACGCATTCTTGGACAAAGCCATAAAAGCCATCATTGTACTCTTGACGCTTTGCACGATCATTGCCGTGGTATGGGCAGGACAAAAAAACACCACTCCCCTTCTTTTATCTCAGGTAATTCCCCAAGGCAAAGCCCTTCTATTTTTAATCGCTTTTATGGGGTGGATGCCCGCTCCGCTTGATATTTCTATATGGCAGTCGCTCTGGGCACTGGAAAAGAAAAAAACGGAAAACCTCACCTATAAAGAAGCCTTATTTGATTTTAATGTCGGCTATGTGGTTACGGTAATTTTAGGCATATGCTTTGTCGGTTTAGGAGCATTTGTCATGTACGGTTCAGGGACTACTTTTTCAAGTTCTGGTGGGGTGTTTGCGAATCAACTCGTGGCCTTATACACCAAAACGCTTGGAGACGAACTCTATATCTTTATTGCTATAGCGGCCTTTACCACTATGTTTAGCACCACCCTTACTACGCTA
>WTJB01000108.1 GCA_011526335.1 Candidatus Arcticimaribacter sp. | reverse complement strand
TCCGTACCCCGACTTGTCGTAGGTTTTCCATTCAATGGCTTGCCATGAAATAAACAATACTGCAGCTAATCCGATAGCAAAATACAGACTGCTATTCTTGGTTAAATCTGCCTTGGGATTTTTTTTGAGTTGCATAGAACTAAAATTTAGGTAGCTAATTTAAAAAAATACGGCTTTTGTTTACAATTTTTTTTACTGTTTTTCCTAAAAAAAGCGCAAGAACTATACCAACTGTGTTGGCCAGTAAATCATAAACATCTCCGCTGCGGTAGTTGGTCCATTGTTCTTGTGCCAATTCTATGGTCATCCCATAGGTAAAACACAAGATAAACACAGTAGCATGTGCATGTGTTTTTTTCCAATCAATGGCAAAGGCCAAAAAGGTTGCTGTACTCAACCAAAAGTACGCCCCCATATGCAATAACTTATCTTCCCCCAGCCAATACGATAATTTACTGACTGACCCAACATTCAATAGAGATCCAAGCAGTATAGCCAGGGCAGAAAAAATACTGAGAAAAGTAAAGGTGAATTTAGGCACCAATTAAGGCTTTGTATCCAGCAGCATCTAAGAGTTCTTCCGCTTGTGCAGGGTCGTCAAGGGCTATTTTTATCATCCACCCTTCCCCATAGGGGTCTTCATTAACGGCTTCAGGCGCATCGGCCAAAGATTCGTTGAAGTCGGTAATGGTCCCGCTCAGGGGCATAAACAAATCGGAAACGGTTTTCACCGCCTCTACCGTTCCAAAAACTTCTTCTGCAGCCACTTCTTCGTCGAGGGTTTCTACTTCTACATAGACGATATCGCCTAACTCCCCTTGAGCAAAATCTGTAATGCCTACATAAGCTTCGTTACCTTCGATTCTCACCCATTCGTGGTCTTTGGTGTACTTTAAATTTTCGGGTATGTTCATCTCTTTTTTTGAACAAATATAGATTTTTTCAACTATTTGTTTCTTTAATTTCCAAAATTATAACGGATGGTAATTCCAGAACGAATACTGGTCTGGGGAAAGGCCGTTGAAATCGCAAATTTGGAAAAATTGTGGTCATAGAAAAATAGACCGGTAAGGTTTCTTGACAGGGCATAGTCGGCCGTAACTTTTATGGACCAAAGGGTCTGGCCAGCCGTGACTTGATTGTTATCAATTTCTAGATTTCGCAATACCGTAATGTTATTTCGATAAGAAAGATCGGCTTTTAGATTCAGGTCTCCCTTGAGGGTGCTTCGTCTACCGCCTATATTGGTGCGAAATTGCAAGTCTTTGATTCGATACCCCATCCCCAGTATATATTCTTCGCCAGAGGATTCTGTAAGCAAGTTATTGTCTAAGCTCAGAGACAATGCGCGATCTGTTTTTAATTCTGCCAGGAATTTAAACGAATTTTTAAATTCCATATCAATACGCAAAAGTGGATTGAATTGTTCTACTAAATTTAAATTCCCATAGAGTTTCTCGGTAACAAAATTGCCTCCGTCATCTTTCAATTCTGGAAAGCTTGGGTCATAGTCCAGATTGGTCTGAAAATTATTGATGGTATAGCTAGAGCGGTAGGCGTGGGTCAATGAAAAACGGTTAAATATTTTTTTCAATGACTTGAGATTCATCAGGCCTGTATATTTTAAATTCCAGTTGGGCAGCGGAATTTTTTGAATGGGATTTAGCGCAATTTTATTGGGATCCGTCCCAGAGTAAGCGGCCAAAAAGGCGGGGATGATGACTTCTTGGTGCGATTTCCCAAATCCATTGGGGAAACCATCACTATCGATGTCTTGAGGAGAAATACCGCGGGCATTGGCTAAACGTTGGGCAATGTTGCGTCTGTAATTCCTAAAGAGATCAAAGTATTTATTTTCTTGCCCCTTGGTTCGGTCAAAAGCCGTTTTAATCAAGAGGGTAGAAATTCCAAAGTTCCCAAATACATTTTGGTTTAGCGGCTGATATTCTCCATTTTCGATGGCGTAATTTTCTGCGCTGTTTTCAGAATAATTTCGTTCTGCGTTGATGTCTATAATCAACCCTTTCCCAAAATCCAACTGCCCATTGATGTTGAGCTTGCTGTTGTGCAACTGGGTAAACGCCTGATTAAAATTCGGGAAGGTCGTCAACCAACCTTGGCGTGCCGCTTCATAACGCACATCTGCCTGTGAACCCAGCGTAAACCCTAGCGTAGGTTGCAATGACCCGGCAAAACCTACACTTGGCAGATAACCGGGCAAGACTTGTCCGTTGTTTTCGGAATAGGTAAACTGTAGGCGTTTCAAGGTGGCCAATACATCCACCACCCGCTTTACTATTTTTTTCTCTTTCTTCTTTTTTTCTTGTAGGGTGTCGGGTGCGCGTTGCGGAATTCTTCGTTGAGGCAATATCTGACGCAGGCGATCTTGCTGTGTTTTTATCCCTAAAATCTGGTACAACTTGTTCATGGCAATAGAGCCATTTAAACTTTTGGTGTTGACGTTTTGTACCGTATTGACGATTCCCAAGGTATTGCCATTATCATCCACAACGTCTGCCAATACATCTGACCCACGTTGCCAATTAAAATCGCCAGTATAATTATAGTTGGCTTCTATAAAGCTTAAAAAAGGCACATATTCAAAGGGCAGTTTATAGGTAAGATTAAGCGATTGAAAATGACGGTTGGGGTCTCCCATATCCCAGATGCCGTCCCATATATCTTTTTCTTTATCTACCCGCAACCCACCATTACCGTCTTCTTGAAAATAGTTCTTGACAATATTATTGCTTGAAGCAGTAAAGTTTAATCGCAAAGAACGGGTAATGTTATGGTTGATGGCATAGGTCCAATCAAACAAAAAGTTACGCTGTTGAAGGTCTGGGAGGCTGAGCTGGTCGGCAGCATTGACCCCCTCTAGGTAAACTTCACGGAACTGTTGGTTGTTGAAAGCCCTATTGATGTTAGAACTTAAAGAAATATTTGCCGGAACAGGATTGAGGTTTATTTCTTTTAACCAACGCAGGTAGCGTTTGGTTGAAATAAACTTGATTTTTTTGAAGGGGTTGATTTCCAAAGGCTGAAAAGAATGCCCGTAGTTGGCCCCCAAAGAAAGGGTTCTGTTGGACTGTGCTTCAATTTCGTAATCGTAATGCGAAAGTTCATTAAAGGCATAAGAGAAATCAAAATTTTCGGGACTGTAAAATCGTTTCTTCTCTCCGTTTCCTAATTTTCTCACCCCAATAAGACTGATGGATTTTCGCTTGGTATAGTCTACCGCTTGCCTTTTTATCTGTTCGCGCTGGCTGTCCGAAGCGGCTTGATTCAATCGGTCTTTTAGTTTTAAATCTTGATAAAAAGGATCGTATTCCGGGGTAATTTGCGTTTCCCCTACACTGTAGTTTAGCGGCACTTGTATTCCCCATTTTTTGGGTAAAAGTTGTCCGACATTGATATTGGAAACAATATCGTATTGTACCATATCTTCTCGGCTTCTTTGGTTGGGCGACTGGTCCAAACTACCAAAGCCTACGGTGGACAAACGACCGCTAGCGCTAAAATTCGCAAAATCTGCAATATTGGCATCCAAGGCCCCTACGGCTGCCCAGCCGCCTTTATTGTCAATTCCGGCGATACGTAGTTCGTTAAACCATACTTCTCCACATAGATTGTCACCCACCTCTTGGGAGGGATTTTTGACCCCAATCATCATGGTCTTGATGGCCCCTAAAGAAGGATTCCCTTTTACCGAAAACTTATATTTTTTATCTCCAGGGAGTTCGCTAATGGCCGAAAAAGCATTTACCCTGTTTAGCTCTTCATCATAGTATGCCGGCCGGATAAAGTTCCCCCCGCGCAGGTAAGCTGCTTTTATTTGGGAGAGAAAATCAATGGAAACATCAATAGAATTGGACTCGGGCTGCCATACCGCATCGGCGCTTAGACTATTGCCCCCTCCGGCGGTGTATTCCGTAGGCTTTAACGGCACCTCTATTTGATAATAATTGTCTTGGTAGTCTGTCCCTAATCGGATAAAAGCAACGAGACGTTCATCGTATTGTTCTGCTGTGCCTTCGCCGGGCAATGGGGTTTGTCCGGGAATGGACTCGGCATGCAAATACATTTTCAATTTTTCGTATTGGCGTAAGTCAAGATCTACACTTTTAAAAATACCCCGGGCATCAGCCGGTTGTAAATCGCAAACGCGGAAGGCAAGCGATTGTTCATTTTGACGAACGACTGTGTTGTTGTTGTTGATTTGCTCGCGTTGAATCTCAGGGGGTAAAACATAGTTGACAGGAATACGGTTCTCATTTTCTAAAATATTCACTGTACTGATATCAACGGTGGTATTGGGGTTGGGTAAGATGTCCTCATTTAAGCTTTTGTTGTAGCGTCTCCAATCGCCACGCACCAAATCTAGGGTCCCAAATCGGAAGACCACAGGGGCATCAAAATCCGTCAACAACATGCGCATAAAACGGATGGAGCGCAAATCTTGAATATCATTTATCCGCTCAAAATAAGATTGAAAGGAGGTTCCCTCATAGTACGATTTGTCGATAGGAACTTTAAACTGAATCCATCGGGTCGTTAAGCTTTGCCCGTTGGGAAGCTCCACTTGCACATTCTCGCGTACATCCGTAACAAACGGATGACTGCCCACCGTCATGTTTCTTTCAATCGGAATTTTGTATTCAAAATAGCTGTCAATGGTATTCATGGTTTGATCCCGATTGACGTCTTCTGTATCGGGCTCTGCCGTACTTCCTCTGTTGGTATCCGAAAAGGCAATTGGCGAATTTCCATCGGTCCCATTGTAGTTTTTATAGCGTTCGATTAAGCTCCCTTGCTCTTGCAAAAAGAAGGAATAATTGTCTCCTGCTGGGTCATCTACAGGGCCGTTTGGATAAAATTCTCTTTCCTCTTCATCGCTTAAACCGTCGAGACCCACATCTTGCAACAAACGATTTTCTTCTACCGTATCAAAGGCATACAAGAGTGATTGTGCGGCTGGGGTTTTTCCCCAAGCAGTTGTCTGCACTGAAGTCAATTCGGTGCCGGGCAATCCATTTTCGTATTGCTTGCGACCATCTTTGAGAATGTCTTCGGAAATGTTTCCTAAATGAAAAACAAGTGTCCCTAGCTCATCCCCACTAGAGGCCACCTCATCAAAGGTGTCTAACAACCAAAACTCGATGAATTCTACATTGGCCTGCTCAAAGTTGGTTGCACTAATTCCGCGCATTATCCCTCCCCAGTTGTTTTGAGGCTGTGCTTCAAATTGACTCGAAAGTTGATTGTTATAGGGTCCTTTTTCTTCGGGAAAATAAGCCAAATCTAATGTAGGCTGTATCGTGGTTTGTCCTTGAATAAGGTCTTGTTCAGGGAAAATTTCTCGAATAAATATACGTCGCTAGACGTTTAAGGAAAGATCCGAGTTGGAGATTCCATCCGGGCGGGTTTGTGGGGTATAAAAAATTGGATCAATGGTGTACCAAGCCAGTTTGGCTCGGTGGTGTCCCGCAGTCAAATCATTGGTCCCAATGCCCGAGCCGCCATAACCTTCGTAAGGCACACTAGACAAGTTCCAGGCCAGGGCGTTTTTGACATCAATATTGGTTTGTGCTCCTTCAAAGTCGTCGATATAAACCGTAGCATCGCCCTGCAATTGGGTAAGGCGGGGGTCACCTGCAATCAAACTGGCCACTTCACCACGGAAAGAAAGCTTGGAGGGAACCGCCGTTTCTATGGTCGGAAGTTTATTGATCAATCGCGTTAAAAAAGGAAGCTCTGTGGAAAAATTGGTGTTAAATCCAACCATCGTATTGTTTACAGGACTGCTGCCGTAGTTGGCTTTTTGCGTTAACGGATTTTCGCTTAGGTTGATTAAGGTTCCTCCAACCACAAATTTTTCATTGAACTGATGGGAAACATCAACGCCCGAAAAGCGTTTGTTTTGCTGTCCAAAAAAGGTGTTGTTTTCCACAGAAATTTTAATGGGTACATTCGAGGCTTGTAGGGCAGGATCTAATATTTTGACCCGTCCAATCTGATAATTTACCGTATAGTCTATCCCTTCACGAAGCACCCGACCCCCTGCGGTAACTTGTACAGATCCGCGCGGGACGTTAAAAGCCCCGATGGGAATGCCATCTCCCCCAGCCGATTTATAGCGCCCTTTTAATTCAAACTTATTTTTTTCTGAAGCATCTAGGGCTGCCGCTTGGGTCAAGGCATACATTTCACGAAAAACATATTTGCTTTGATTGGCATTGTAGGTTGCTGGATTTTGGTAGTCTTCAGCAGCAGAGTCAGGATTGTCTAAGAGTTTAAACAAGGCCTCACCAAAGGGCTCTACCGTTGGGAAGATAATACGCCCATATTGAGGGTCTATGGTAATCCCGGGAACATAGTCAAAGAAACCGTCCCCCTCAGGTTCAGGATCATTATATACGTTTAAACGGTCTAGATTTAATGTTTTTAACAACACCTGATCTCTGATGGCATCGGGCCAAATGGCAGCATCAACCGCTTGAATATAGTTGATGGGAGAAGGATCTGAATACAAAATGTTTAGTCGGAAGTCTTCTCTTTCTAGCTGAAATGCCCCGGTGTTGTAGATATTTTTCATCATCAAATCCCATACCGGTTGACGTACATCTGTCAGGCTACTCTTCAACAGTTTGACCACCAAATTATTGGTTTCCACCACAGGGGTTACGGTGGTTTGGGAACTGGTGTTTAGCGATGTTCCTGCAATTCCTCCGTTGGCAAACTCGCCTACCTGATACACCTCGCCCAAATAAGTAAATTGATATGCCACCCCTAAAATTTCATCATTGCTCAGGCGCTGATTCAAAGAAATGTACCCCAATTGGGGGTGCAAAGTATATTCTGAAGGCTGTAGTTTACGGGCACTTTCAAGCACCGCATAATCGAAGCCTTCTTTTGTTTGTCCATTCAAGCTACCAAAAGCTTGCGGAACGGTAGCAATGTCTCTGATGTTATCGGTTAATATTCCTCCCTGACCTATGGCTTTCGGGTTTAAAACGTTTGCCGCATTGTCCGGAACGCCCACCGCAGCACTCGGGGTAAAAAAAGTAGGGAACTGTTGCCCCAAACGGGTGTTTTCTGCTTGGGTTTCTCCTAAATCTTGAAGGGCTACAATATTTCGGATATTTTGTGTTTGGGACTGTCGGTTGGTGATCCAGACCTCCACTCTGGTGATTTGTATCGGAGAGTTGATAAAAGGATAAGACTGCAAAAACTTATCGTAATTGTCTCTAAAGTAGTGGGCGAGAAAGAAGTGACGATCCGCTTCATAGTCCAAGGCAAAGATGGAAAATTCTTGTAAGGTTCCGCCCCCTTGAGCAATGACGGATTGGGTTTGTGAGCGCTGTTCTGCAAAAACACCCGTGATGTTGGTGTTCCCAAATTTTAGCTGTGCCTTTACCCCCATTAAACTTTGTGCGCCCGAGATCAGGGTACTGTTCAAAGGCATATTGATGTTCCCTACATCTATGTTTTGCAGGATGGCATCTTCTGAGGCGTTTTTATTGAGAAAATTATTGATCTTGTTTTGATACTCTCCTGCCAAATTACCCAGGTTGTTTGCATTATCCTTTAGGTTTTGCAGTTGATTTTTGACTTGACTGACTTGACTACGGGCCTCGCCAATTTTATTTTGCAGGTTCGCCAATTTGCTTCCTGCCTTTTCTACTTTTCCTTGAATGTTATCGGCCTTGTCTTTTAGGCTTTGTGGCAAATAGTCAGACAGTTCATTGATTTTTGGAGGGTTGAATTGAAGTTTTACCAGATTTTGAAAGTCAAAAGTAGATTCGGTATCATAGTTGGCGGTAATCTGGAGGCGCTCCCCTATATTCCCCAAAAGGCTTAGGCTAATGCGCTGATCAAAATCAAAGCCGAAATTTTTTCTGTTTCGTGGAGACAAGCTTGGGTTGTCTGTTTTCTGGTAGCGTATCCCCATATCAATGCCAATAGAACCTTGCGGACTCACATCTATAGAATTGCTTCCAAAAACAGAAGAGAAAAATTTTGAATTGACGTAGAGTTCAGGCAAGAGGTTTTTTTGCAATTCTTCTGCTGCGTCTTTATTTCTACTGATGGTAATGACCTTGTCCTGGAAATAGCCATTCATCTGTTCTTTTAGCCGAATTTTCTCAAACTCTTTTGGCGTCAACACCAAAGGAATGCCAATAGGATACTGTCCTGGCGGAGCAACAAGGAGATAGAGATCTTGCGCTGGGTCGTAAATGTATTGGCTTTGAAGACTTTCGGATTGAGGTAAATCTATGCTTCCCAAATCATAGGTGTCTGATGAGGGGGTTTGTCCATAACTGTTTTGCCCCATCAAAAGGAAAATACACAGGCAAAACAGTAAACGCTGGACCAAACGTAAATGACAGCGATTTACTTCAATCAAAGGTTAATTTACAATTTATTCAAAGCAGTCTTTATGAGTTCTTCTACCGAACTTTCTGGAGCACTTTGAATGATGTTATCAATAATTTTCTCGGACTGCCTTCTCGGGTAGCCAAGAACCTCCAATGCTGATAACGTTTCTTCTTTGATTGTATTGCTTTTAGAGATCGGAATTTCATCAATTCCGTAGAGATTTTGAATTTTGTCTTTTAATTCGATCAAAACACGTTGAGCCGTCTTTAATCCTATTCCTTTCACGGCTTTTATCGCTGCCAAATCTTCGTTTACGATCGCTTGTTGCACTTCTTGTGGTGTCATGGAAGACAACATGGTTCTGGCAATACTAGCCCCTATCCCTGAAATAGAAATTAAAAGGCGAAAAATTCCGCGTTCTAAGGGTTCGTAAAAGCCAAAGAGGGTATGCGCATCTTCGCGAATCTGAAGATGGGTGTATAAACGAATGTTTTCCTCTGCGCCCAATTGCCCAAAAGTGTGTAATGAGATGTGGACTTCATAGCCTACCCCATGGCAGTCGATCACCACATGGGTGGGATGTTTTTCAACGAGTTTACCTTGTATTTGTGTGATCATTTTTTTGTTTTTTGTTGCGCATCTACTACGGCTACTGCTGCCATGTTTACAATTTCATCTACACTGGCACCCAGTTGCAATATATGCACTGCTTTTTCCAAGCCCAATAAAATAGGACCTACAGACTGCGCACCGTTGAGTTCTTTAAGTAATTTATAGGTAATGTTGGCGGATTCTAAATTGGGGAAAATCAGGGTATTTACCTTCTTTTTTACCAAATTAGAGAAGGGGAATTTCTCTTCCAGCATCTCTTTGTTTAAGGCAAAGTCCGACTGTAAAGGACCATCGACCTCCAAATTGGGGTAGTAGCGGTGCAGGTAATCTACAGCTTCGCTTACTTTTTTTGCATTTGGGTGTACAGAAGCCCCAAAGTTGGTGTAGGACAATAGAGCGGTAATCGGCTTAAAACCAAACATTTCTACCACTTTGGCATTCATTTGTGCAATCTTGGCGATTTCTTTCGCCGAAGGATCAATATTGATCGAAGTATCCGACAAAAAGAGGGGTCCCCTTTCGGTTAGCATCAAATTGGTGGCGGCTATGCGCGAGACCCCTTTGGCTTTGTTGATGATCTTCATGATGGGTTTTACCACAGAAGCGTAATTTCTAGAATAGCCCGAAAGCATAGCGTCTGCATGGCCCATTTCGACCATCATGGCCCCAAAATAATTCCGTTCGCGCATGATGGATTTGGCTTCGTACTCCGTAACGCCTTTGCGTTTATGGGTCGCCCAATATTGTTCGGCATATTGGTTTTTGATCTCCCGTTCTTCCATGCTTTTGGGATCCAGTATTTTGACGGACTCGTTAAAATCAATCGACGACATTAAATCACAGATGACCTCTTTACGTCCCAAGAGTATGGGTTCGCCAATGCCTTCTTCTTTTACAATTTGTGCGGCCTTGAGTACATCCAACTGATCGGCCTCTGCAAAAACAATGCGCTTGGGCGCTTGCTTGGCGCGGTGATGCAGTACCCGTAGGGTTTTTTGTTCTGCTCCAGTCCATTCGGCCAAAGTCTCTCTATAGCGATCCCAATCTTCGATGGGTTCTTGTGCTACCCCAGAATCCATGGCGGCTTTGGCTACTGCTGCGGGTACTTCCACAATCAATCTAGGGTCAAAGGGTTTTGGGATGATATAATCACGTCCAAAGGTAAGACGCGTTTCGTTATAGGCCAAGTTTACCTGCTCGGGGACAGGTTTTTTGGTCAGATCCGCAAGGGCGATAACCGCCGCTTTTTTCATTGCTTCGTTGATGCCTGTGGCCCGAACATCTAAAGCCCCTCTAAAAATAAAGGGAAAGCCCAAGACGTTGTTTACCTGATTGGGATGGTCTGAACGTCCCGTGGCCATCAGAATATCATCGCGGGTAGCACAGGCCAATTCATATGCAATCTCGGGATCCGGATTGGCCATAGCAAAGACGATAGGGTTGGCATTCATGCTTTTTAGCATGGCGGGGGTTACAATATTGGCCAAAGAAAGACCAATAAAAACATCGGCCCCCTGCATGGCATCTTCTAGGGTGTGTAGATCTAAATGCGTGGCAAATTCTTCTTTCTCTGGAGTCAGTACCGCTCGGTCTTTTCGGATAACCCCCTTACTGTCGGTCATGACAATGTTTTCGGTTTTGGCCCCGAAGGCTTTATACAATCTTGTACAAGAAATGGCTGCAGCCCCTGCACCAGAAATCACAATACGCACCTCCTCTATTTTTTTATCCGACAATTCTAGCGCATTGAGCAAAGCAGCACAAGAGATGATGGCTGTTCCGTGCTGGTCGTCGTGCATGACGGGAATGTCCAATTCTTCTTTTAGCCGTCTTTCAATTTCAAAAGCTTCAGGAGCCTTGATGTCCTCAAGATTGATGCCCCCAAAGGTGGGAGCAATGGCTTTTACCGCTTGAATAAACTCCTCGGTGTTTTTGGTGTCTACTTCAATGTCAAAAACATCAATTCCCGCAAAAATTTTAAACAGCAGTCCTTTTCCCTCCATGACGGGTTTGGAAGCTTCAGGACCAATATCGCCTAAGCCTAAGACCGCGGTTCCGTTGGAAATGACCGCAACAAGATTCCCTTTATTGGTGTACTTGTACACATTGGCTACTTCCTTTTCTATTTCTAAACACGGAAGCGCTACTCCTGGGGAGTAGGCCAAAGCCAAGTCGCGTTGGGTTTCATATTTCTTGGTGGGGACAACTTCAATTTTTCCTGGGCGGGGTTTGGCATGATATACCAAAGCCGCTCTTCTTTTTTGTTCTTGACTCATAAAATTTATATCGGTCTCTAACAAATGTAGAAAGAATGCCGTAAACCCCCATACGGCAAGGGAATAAAAAAAGGAGGGATAACTCCCTCCTTAAATAGAAATATGGTCGTATTTTATTCTACTGTTTTGGGCTGGGATACAAAGAGGGAAAATATTCCTCCTAAGATTAAAAAGGAGCCGGCCAAACGGATAACATTAACCGGGTTTTGTCCCAAAAGGTCATAAACAAAGTACTGCATGCTAAAAATTTGGATGATCATAGGAATCACAATAAACATATTGAAAATCCCCATATATACCCCGGTTTTATCGCTCGGGATAGCCGCAGCTAGCATTTGATATGGCATGGCCATCATAGAGGCCCAGGTAATCCCCAGTCCAAAGGAAAATAAATAGATCTGCGTTACTGCAATACCGTCCCCAAAAGGAAGGGTAAAGAGTACGCTACTGTCGTTTAATAGTGGCATGATTAGCAAGCCTACACCCCCCAACGCCAAGCTGATAAAGTGCAGTTGTTTGGCGCCTAATTTACGGGCAATGGGAATGAGTAAAAACGCAATACTAAAACAGATGATGTTATAGGTTCCGTTTAGGTTCCCCGTCAATAATTGTGCTTGCCCAAAAAATTCGGAATTCTGGTCCAAGGTATCATAAAGCGATAAAGACAAAGCCGAGGTCAAATATTGCCAATAACAGAACATGGCATACCACGGAAAAAACATCACAGGGATCAGCTGTTTCATGGTTTTGGGCATTTCTACAAACGCCTCTTTGATTTCTTTTAGGGTACGTGCAATCGGGTTCCCCTGGGCTTTATCGGCTTCTATTTTAGCCAATTCTTCCTCCGTTGGCGGATACTCTGAGGTGGTGAGTACAGTAACCAAAATGGTGGCGGTAGAGGCAAAAGCACCAATCCCAAAAGCCCAATAGGTCGCTACGGGTATTCCGTTATCCATCTTATCACTCATGGCCAGTACCCCTAGGGTAACCAAAATGGCTGGGGTAAAATTGGCTAAGGTGGTCCCGAGACCCGTAAAAAAGCTTTGCATTAAAAAGCCTAAAGAATATTGCTTTTCGGGTAATTTATCCGAAATAAATGCGCGATAAGGTTCTAAAGCGATGTTGTTAGCGGCATCTAAAATCCACAATAAACTGGCGGCCATCCATATGGTGGAGGAAAAAGGCATGGCAATTAAGGCCAAACTGGCAATGACTGCCCCAATCAAGAAAAAAGGCTTTCTACGGCCAAATTTTGGCGACCAGGTACCGTCAGAAATGGCACCGATAACGGGTTGCACCAAAAGTCCGGTAACGGGTCCTGCTAACCAAAGCATAGGCAATTCTGCCTCGTTGGCACCCAAATACTTATAAATGGCGCTCATGTTGCTTTGTTGTAAGCCAAAACTAAATTGTACCCCGAAAAACCCAAAGTTCATCGTTAGGATTTGACCAAAAGAAAGTGTCTTTTTTTGCATATATATAGTTTATTCCGCTGAAGCTACAGCCTCATTTGTGCGTTTGGTTTCTAATGTTTGGGCAACGGTTTCGCCTACTTTATGCCCTTGCGCTACCCCTTCTGTGATGGCCATCATGTAATGAATACCCCCATAAAGTCTTGATATGGCGGCCTCTTCTGAGGCATGGATAAAGGAGTCGTATTTTCTAATGGGAAGTCCAAAGGCTACTTCGGTAGTGTCGGTAAAGGCAAAATTATCTCCGTATAACTTTGTCAAGACCACAGCCGAAGCTCTCGAAATTACAGAATGCCCACTGGTATATTCTGGGAAGGGTGGTGTTTGCAATAGAGGAAGCCATTCTTCATCATAATACTGGTTGATCAAGGTTTCCGGGCGTACCACCAGGGTATTCCACTTTTCATCCCAACAAGAAATAAAGCCGTCAAAAAGAGCCACACTAACGTGGGTAAAGGCGTCTACCGTTTCTATAAAGGTACTTTGTGCTTGTCTGGCTGCAATGGCCGTAATTCCAATCCAGTGCCCTCCAGGGGTGATTTTTTTGGTGGCAAACATGGCGTGTCCACGGTGGTGGGTTACATAAGGATTGCAGTCCCAAAACTTAGCGATTTCGATTTGTTCAGGGGTCAAATTGTCTCCTACCTCATACACCTCTTGCAACTGCGTTTGAAAAGGAGAGCCTTTGGTCAGGTCAAAGGTTAACGGATCTTTTGGGCTAAACTGATTGGCCGAATCCAAAACCAAGGTTCTAATTTTATTCCAATGGGGCTCTATGCCGTCCATATAGTCTGGAGGGGTAGGCTTCCAAAATCGATCTTCTTCTAGTATGGTGTACTTCGGATAGGTACGGGTTTGTTTGTACATATCGTTGGAGGCCCAGCCTAGAATATGGCTGACAACTTTATCTGCATAAGCTTTAGAGGCTTTTTTTACCTTTCTTGGCACACCAAATGCCTTGAGTTTGTCGTCTAATTTTGCCTCAAATTTCTCCATCCGATCTTCCGAAAATATTAAGGTTTTCCCGACGGTGTTATAGGCATACAGTGCGGCCAAATTGGCGTTGACATTTTCTTCTATAGCAGGAATCGCCGTCAATCCCGACAGTTGATCTTGAAGGCTGTTGTAGCTCGGATCTACTTGCGCCATAATTTCATAGGCCGCAATGGTGGGGTACATATATACCCGAGAGGCAACGGGAGGCGAAAAGATATCATAAACAATGATATCGGATAGGTTTTTAACCGCTGATTGAAAAAGCTCGGGGTCTTCTAGTTGGGCTTTATACGCTGTATTGGGTGTACATGCAGTGATCACCACCATACAACTCAGCATAAGGATGTGGTAGAATCGTTTAATCATTTTTTTGGTCTTTTAGGAGATAAACATAATCATTATTGGTCACTAAGAGAAATGTAGCGGGCGCAAGGGGTAAAATTTTTCTTAGGTTAAAGCGAACGGGAAGGGGAAGAAATTCAAGATGTGAGAAAAGAGGCGTCCCGCTCTTCCCGATTTCCAATACCCCTCCAGGGTTGGCAGCAACATTTCCTAATTCTGTTACGAACTCCTGCGCATTTCCGACATAGTACAAACGCTTGTGTGCGTCGTCCCAGTGAAAATCTCGAATGTTACTGTATTGTGCTTCCTGCGGAAGTGTTTGTACGGTATAGCCCTGGTCCCCTTTTAAAAGTACGGCAGAGGCCAAGGTATTTACTTTTTTGACTTCAACGATTTCGTCTTCGTTTTTACCTGTAAGGGCTTTGATATTATCCACCGTAGCGAATTTTTGAAAGCTGGTAAAACGTTTTTTGATCATGGGCATTTGAGCGGCCAAATCCTCTTTGGTATTGAATGGCCGATACCTTCCAAAAAAGTTATAAAAAATAATAGGATCCAATTGCTCGTTTTCATCAAAATCATCTAGATAAAGATAGATGGGCTGCGCTTCAGAAGCTTTGAATTTGGTGTTTTCGCCTAAATTTCCAAGGAGGATATCGTCGACTCCGTCATCGTTTATATCGGCAATCTCAATGGTTTTCCAGAACCCGTTCAGGTTTTCTGCGCCCTTTAATGTTTTAATTGCAAATTCTTGATCAACGACATCTAGAACTTTAGGAGACATCCAATCGCCAACGGCTATAAGTTCTA
>WTJB01000026.1 GCA_011526335.1 Candidatus Arcticimaribacter sp. | reverse complement strand
ACAGCTCTAATAATATAGATAATGACTACATTAATGCAACAGATTCTGTAGTCGTAACAGCCACGTTTTCTGAGGCGATGCAGGCTACTCCTACAATACAGATAGCAGGAGTACTTTCGAGTGATGAAATGACGGCTACTTCTTCATCTAGCATTTGGACATATACGATTGACGGCTCAACGCTTGGGAGTGTAGATGGAGATTATTTTTTCTCAATCAATAGTGCCTCCGATCTTTCTGGAAATGCTTATACGTCGGGTACGAGAATACTTTTTACTATTGATACCATTGATCCAACTTTGGTCTTAACGGATAGCGATGGAGATGATGTACTTAATGGAACAGATACCGTAGTGGTTACCGCTACTTTCTCTGAAGCGATGCAAGCTACACCCACTTTTAGTTTAGGGAGCTTGATTTCTAGCCAAGAAATGGAGTCCACCACCTCCTCTAGCGTTTGGACTTATACGGTAGATGCCTCTACTTTAGGAACAGTTGACGGATCTTACACGGCTACGGTTACTGGGCAAGACGTTGTAGATAATCCATACACTAGAAATGCCAGTATTACTTTTGATATTGATACCGTCACACCAAAGGTAACCCTTACAGAAGATGTTACCAATGCAAATAATACCATCTTAGGAACAGAAACAGTTGTGGTTACCGCAACCTTTACCGAAGCCATGCAGGCTACGCCTACTTTTAGTTTATCCGGTTCTTCCATTTCAAATGCTGATATGGAATCTACCACCTCCTCCAGTGTCTGGACCTATACGATCAATTTCAATTCTTTATCGCTTGGAGAAGGCACCTATAGCGGTACCGTTTCTGGAAGTGATTCGGTTGGGAATGCCTATGCAGATTCGGATACGGTTGATTTTATTATTGACCAGACAGCCCCTACCGTTACCTTTGAAGATAGTGATAGCGATAATTTATTGGACGGTACCGAAACGGTAATCGTAACGGCTACCTTTAGTGAACCCATGCAAAACACGCCAAGGCTTACTTTGGTTGGTGGATCTGTTTATGATCAACCCATGACAGCGACCTCAAGTCAGTCGGTTTGGACCTATTCTATAGATTTTAGCGGACTTTCCTTAGCTGACGGTAGCTATAACGTAACGGTAACAGGAGATGATTATGCTGGAAATGCTTATGCGGGAACCGATAGTTTTACCCTTACCGTAGACACCACAGGGCCCAATATTAGCAATTATAGAATATCTACTTCCAATGCGACAGATAGCTTTGCCAAGCTAAGCGATACCGTTACGCTTACTTTTGATGTAAGTGAAACGGTTTCAGGAGTAACCGTAGATGATGTTCAATTTGCACTTACCAACACCTCAACAGATACAACCCTTTATGCTAATGCTACAGCGATAAGTTTCACCGGGACAGGGACCGTTCACGCAGGATTTGTATTAACAGAGACCAATACCAATTATGCAGGGTATAATTGTTCAATGGAAAGTAAATCCTAGTGGTTTTGAAGATTTAAATGGAAATCTTGCATCGGGTTTAAACACAAATACTTTTATTGACAGCAATAGCGATCAAATAATTTACGATAACAAAGCACCAACCTTAACTTCTGTTGTCATCCTTTCTGATAATTCTGATGCTTCTAAAGCAGGTGATGGTAATATAATTTCTATTAATATTTCTGGAAGTGAAAATATAAAAACACAAACATCTAGTGTAACAATACTTGGAAATGATGCTTCTAGTGTAAATTTGAGACCTAGTAATCCTCCAGGAGCTTCAATTGACTGGCAATTACAATCTAGAGCCGTTCTGGCTAGTGATCCAGCAGGTGTAATCACGTTTTCTATCGATTTTGTTGATGATGCTGGAAATGTAGGTACCCAAGTCGTTAGCACAACCGATGCTTCTCAGGTAGAGATCGATCGGACACCGCCAAATACTACATCCGTAAGGATGTATTCGGATAACGCCTCGACTACATTAGCCAAAGTAGGGGATATTGTCAACTTAAGATTTACTTTAACAGAAGCAGTAAGCTCATTTGCTATTTCCATAGCCTCAAGTTCTACGGTAAATTCAGTTACATCACTTTCTCCTACAGAAGCCATATTCCATTACAGGATGCAGAGTAGTGATACAGAAGGCTATGTTCCATTTACCATAGACCTTACCGACTTTGCTAATAATACGACTACAGGGATCAACACGGTAACGACAGGGACTGCTGTTTATTTTGATAAAACCGCACCAACGGTTACTTTAACGGATTCAGATACAGACGATACCCTAGGCCCTTCGGATAGTGTGGTGGTAACAGCCACGTTTAATGAGGCCATGCAAGCTACCCCAACCCTAAGCCTATCCGGGAGTTTGATTACTGCAGCGGAGATGAGCGCTACGGCTTCTTCAGCGGTATGGATATACACGATTAATGCTTCTACTTTAGGGGCGATTGATGGGGATTATCAAGTAACCGTTGCAGGATCGGATAAGGCAGGCAATCCTTATTCAGGAACGGATAGTATTACCTTTACCATTGATACCATTGGCCCAACAGTAACGATTACCGATAGCGATGCAGATAATGTATTGATGGCAGGAGACTCTGCCGTTGTTACGGCCACCTTTAATGAGGCCATGGACAACCCCAATATTACATATACCAATGGGAGTACCACGGTAACTACAACCATGACGGCTACCTCAGATCCGGCTATATGGTATTACAATTTCGACACTTCGGGCCTTGGTTCAACAGAATCTGTTTTTACCTTAACCGTTACAGGTAATGATACCGAAGGAAACGCTCTTACTGGGAGTGCAAGTATAACCTTTACTGTGGATACGGTTGCTCCAACGGTTACCTTAACCGATACCGATGCAGATAATATTCTGGGTTCGAGTACAACAGTTACCGTTACCGCTACATTTTCTGAAGATATGGCGGCTACCCCCACCATTACCATTGGAGATCATGTCAGTAATGTAGCCATGACACTTACCAGTTCCAGTGTATGGACGTATTATTTGGATATGAGTAGTTGGAGTGGTTCTGGTACTTCCGCGGTTGTAACGGTTTCTGGAACAGATACTTCTGGGAATGCCTATGCAGGGACAGATAGCATTACTTTTACCATAGATCAGATTGCCCCTACGGTTACTTTATCGGATACCGATGCAGATAATCTTTTAGGATCAACCACTACCCTTACCTTAACAGCTACCTTTTCGGAAGCAATGAGTACCGCGCCTACTATAACCATAGGTAATGGTGTAACCAATACGGCCATGACCTCTACAAGTTCTAGTGTATGGACCTATTATCTTGATATGAGTGGTTGGGGTGGTTCAGGAGCATCAGCTGTAGCTACTGTATCAGGGACTGATATTGCTGGAAATGCCTATATGGGAACAGACAGCATTACCTTTACCATTGACACTACCGCTCCTAATATCAATAAAGCAACTTCTTCAATTACGGCAACAACGACCTATGGAACAGGTCAAACCTTTGATATTATTTTGGAGTACGATGAACCCATATATCTTAGCCTAGGAAGTGCTTCACCAACTTTTTTAATTCAAAATACAGTTATTCCTCCCAATTACACCAATATCACCTACAGCTCAGGATCAGGAACAACAAGTCTCACCTTTGAATACACAGTTCAACCGGGAGATGATGTTAGGGGAGTATCGGAGGTGATTATGCAAAACCCTGATAATATGAACTTATATGGGGGAAGCCTTACAGATGCTGCGGGGAACAATGCCCGTGTAGCTCTTGCAGGTGGAGGCACCCCTTCTTTGTGGGGAGATGGCGATCCCAGTTTCTTGGGTACCAATGCGACTATAAAGATGGATGGAGTTGGCGGAGAACTTTTAAAAGTAGAAGCCCTTACAGCATCTAATAACACCAATTCGGGAACCTTTGCCATAGGGGATGTTATCACCCTTAGTGTTAAG
>WTJB01000203.1 GCA_011526335.1 Candidatus Arcticimaribacter sp. | reverse complement strand
CGATAACACCCATATTATTTCTTCAGGAGAAAAAATAGATACAAACGAGGAGTAATCGTCTTTGTTTCATTCATGATCTAGAAGCCTCACAAATTGACTAATTTATTTTAATTATGAGACTATTTTTTTCTACTCTCCTCTGCTTTTTTTGTCTCTCTCTACATGCACAAAAATTTACGATTCATAGCGAAAATGTAGAGGGAAATCTCGTAGAAACACAAGGAGAAATTATAGTGGATGTAGAAAAAGCGTCTATACTCATTAATCTGAATGGGCGTCAGATTTTCTTAAAAAAAGTATCTTTTCGCAAAGGGGATATAGGCGAACTTATTGGTTATAAAGAAACCATTGACAATAAATTGCGGATTGTGTTTTCACCAAATAAAGATCGAAAAGGGAATCGCCGTAAAGTATCGCATACGATGACCTATACGGTTGTAGCGTCCTTTTCGGGCCAAAAAACAATCTTATCGTATAACCTGATCAAAAGAAGGCGATAAGACGATCCTAGATTTCCGCTCTTGTTGTTTAAAAATCTTGTTCTCCATGGATTTTATTCAGCTCGAAAACCGCTTGTGGATCAAAAGCTTCAACAGCCACAAGGGCCAATTGTTTATTCAATAAACTCACTTTTCTTTCATAGGTTTCTTGCCAATTTACGCTGTCCCATTGCGGATCTTTTTCCAGCGCCAACGACAAAACTTTCATTGCTTTCAGCACCGCTTTAATCTGATTGGGAATCCACGATGTTATGGGAGTTCCTCCTGTGGCCTTGGGGTAAACGGTATTTTGCATGATGTATTTTTGCACAAATTGCCAATGCCCATTTCTAAAGCGATAGATCTCTTCATACACCCGCATCAGTGCTTGCATGCCTTTATAATTTTCGCTTTTCTCTAGCTGCTGTACTAAAGGATTTTTTTGCATTTTCTCAGCAAGCTCATTAAAAAATGCCTGCACACATTTGGGTCGGTACTGTCGGAGGTCCATAAGGTACTGCGTCAGTTGATTGTTGGGGTAATAATGAATAACCCCACTGGCAATATCTGCCGTGGGGATGATATTGTCTTGTGCCCCGGTTTGCCCCCTATAGGCCTTAGGTTCGTCCCATACCCCTTCATAGCGTAATCCGTCAGGAAAAATGTCTGTATTGCCTTTTATGCCCATAATAAACACCCGAAAATCATTGTAATGCTTCCAACGCGAGGCCTCCCACATAAGTTTACGCCGCCCGTTCATTTTATGTAAACTATCCCTCATAAGGCTAAGGGCATCGGTCAATTCCGTCGGTGGTGTTTCTGCTTGGGCTATGGCAAAAACGGCTTTTACCAAATCCGGGGAATATTGGTTGATGTCTACGTGTAACATGATAAAGCCGCGTTCATCGTCCATCCCAGAGAATTTTGCTGCCATGGCCAGGTTCGTCCATTCAAGCCCCGCTTGTTTATCCCGTTTACTGTAGTTCCCTAAAGAATAGGCATAGTGATAATCTAACCAGGGAAAAACGTCTAATTTCTCGGCAATTTTAACAAAGGGCTGTGCAATATTTTTCGGCAATACCCCATTGGCCGTTCCATATTTTCCTGTCCTTAAGTAGCGGTGATGCGCTGGCGCCAAGGTGTAGGCAGAACTTATAAAACTGTAAGTTCTAAATAGTGCAGCCCATACAAAGGGGTCTTTTTCTTTTTCTATTTGGTCTTTATAGTTGGGGAGTTTTCGGGCCGCTTCTTCAAAATGATTTTCACACGCCAAAAGCCCCGCTTGCCCATCCGCTTTTTGAATGGGCATCTCGTCAATCAAATCCTGTAGCGGCTGGTAGCGTTCTGGGAGATGCAATAGGGGTTCTTGTATGGGTAAAAAACCATGGGTAGGATCTATGGAAAAGAATCCGTCGGTATAGATATTCATTGGCATTGGATTATAAACCCAATATACATAAAATCACAAAAAGAAAAGTAAATGTTGTAAATACAACATATTTTCGTAAAGATTTTCCTTGTAGGGGGAATGCCTAGCCCGTATATCATGCCAGCCTAACTCCTTTATTATTCCAGCATAACAGCAATGGGCTTTCTTTGTAAAATTAAATAATATCAGTCAATCCTAATTCGGTTGTATAGGCATTCGAAAACGTTTATTGAATTTTTTTAAAGCATTAAGCTTCATCCCAAAGTTGGTGAAGACGGTTTAGGTCTCTTCGCATGGCTTCAAAAACAATTTGTTTATCAATAGTAAGGGATGTTTTTCCTTTTTCGGCGCCCCCCAATGGGTATTCTAAGTGAAGGGACACAGGAGGCTTTAATTGCGCTTTTTTTAAGTGTTTAAAATAGCGTTTAAAATCTACCATTCCCTCACCTAAAGGCACATTGACCAGTCGGGCTTTTCCTCCACGCCATTCCCATTTAAAATCCTTTATTGCTATGGTTTTGATATGGTCTTTCAACAAACGAAGTCCATTTGGCCAAGATTTCCCTCCTTCTACTACAGCGTGTCGGATGTCGTATTGCGCGCCTAAAAAATCAGGATCTACCTTTTCCAACAAATGCTTGATTTCCCAAAATGAACTTCCTACTTTGGTTCCGGCATGATTCTGATAACAGCCAATAATATTGTGTTTTTTATTGTAAAAACTTAAGGTTTTTAGTTGCTCTTGATACTGATCTAGTGTATGTTGCATAGATTTGTTGGGAAAGTAGTTTAACCAATTCATACGGTAAAACTTTACTCCACCCTCAGCAGCCCATCGTATAAGGTCTCTGTCTTCTTGTTTTTGTACTCCCGCTATAGCTGTTGTAATCAACTCACATTTGATTCCTGCATTGTTAATGGTTTCAATGGCTTGTGGAAGATCGTATTTTGCCTGTTCAGGCAGGATATGTCCATTAGGCCGAACCGTTAAATCTAGCCCAGAAAAACCTAGCTCTGCTGCTACTTCACTGGCTTCTTCAAGACTCAAAAACTGAAGGTGTTTTGAAAATAAGTGGACTTCTAAAGCATCTCTTCGACCTATGAATTCCAAGTTCTTTGCCCACCCAAGGCAAGGAACACCAAGGGCAGCAATCCCTGTATTTTTAATAAAACGCCTTCTGTCCATACGCATATCAATACAACATTAGACTCCTTTTCTCTTTTCTAAGGGAATCAATAAAGTAGTTCAAGTGCTTGTTGTTCTTGAACTTCTATTTTTCCTGAATTCTTTATGGTATTGTTTATGTGATGGTTGTTTTTGGCCCCCCACAAGATCGCCACCCGGTCAATGGGGTTATTGCTAAAGGTATTGTCTTCTAGCAATACATTGATGATGCCTCGGGTTTTGATTAAAATCCCACTTTTTTCTTTTTGTCCACTATTTTTAAAGCTATTGTCGATTAAAGTAAGTACTCCTCCTATGGTAGATTCATCGTACCCCCCACGGTAAAAGTGGATTAGGTTTTGATCAATATTTTCAAAAGTCGATTGGGTGATGGTAAACATTTCTGCATTATAATCTCCTTTTTGATCTGCTGCCAAAACAAACCCATTTTTTGCATTTCTAAATTGACTATTCTCAATGTGAATAGAATCGGCAAAGGAGCCTTTGCTCGCCAAGAGTAAATGGTCAAAATTTTCTACTACGCTATTTTTAATGATCAGTTTGTAAGCAGCGGACATATTCTCTTTTAAAGGTTCAAAAGCGAGCTGACTTTTATTTCCATGAAGATGAATACCGTCTAGTTGTAAACGCCCTAAGGGATGCATCTGGAACGCTGTTGTGCCTGCACTACCTGTATAGTGTAGACGGACGTCTCCTTCCGTTGCTGCTTTTAGGGTGATAGATTTGTCAACCTTTAATGGTGTCTCAAAAAGATACTCTCCTGCTGACAGTTCTATGATATCTCCAGAAACAGCGTCTTTTAATGCGGTATGTAATGCTCCTGCTGTAGGGGTAATCTTATGTATAGCTGGGGTTGTTTTTTCCCTTTCAGGAGAAAACCAAGAGGGTCCATATTTGGATTTATCTAAGCTAAAATCATGCGTTATGGCGACGGCTCCTACACGTTTATTTTGTGTTCTGTCGTTACCCAATAAATCGCTTTTGATCCGGTCAAAACCAAAGCCTTGATAGGTCTTTTCTAGCCCTTCATTTTCCGCTGTTGTGGGGACATATAACCAATCGTTTATTTTTTTCATTTTTACACTAGAGAGGGTAAAAGCATCGAATTCATTCTGCGTTACACCGGCGTTGGAAAGCACATTATTTTCAAATTGAATCCCTCGAATATCGTCATGGTTTACAATTGGACTAGGGTCGGCTTCGGAATTATAAACTAGGTTATTTGCAAGGATTGTACGTATGGGTGGGGCCGACCGAATTTCGCTTTTGGGGAGTACATCTTTACTGGCCTTATTCTGACCTACTCCTATTTGAAAAGGTGATCTACAATCTACCCATGTATTGTAAGCCACCACAGCATCCGTTACCTGCTTATAACGGTTTAAGGAAGATTTAGGAATCCCATTCATTACGGCTAAGGGGCTTCGAAATTCTTCACCTCTAATCTTATAAAAATAATTATTGGTGACCCAATGTCCAGTATTGACAAGGCGTATTCCACCATAAAAGTCAGAATCGTCATCCCCAATAAACATATTTCCGTCTACTGTTGTATAATCACTATGACGCATCACCAAAGAGCCCTCGCATTTATAAAAGATATTGTTTACAAATCGGTTATAGTTGGTTTTATCGGATATGATTTCCACTTCTCCGTTACAACGATCAAAGAAATTATGCGCAACATTAACTTTTCCTGGCGTCATAGAAGTTTCGCTTCCTCCCAAGCGCATGGTTTCTGCTCTAGGGCCTCCTTTTCGAGGGCGCGGGCCAAAGTAATTGTATACAATCTGGTGATGACTATTGGTATGCTGATTTCCTTTATGATAGACCATTAGGGTAGCCCCATCATTGGATTTTCCTGCCAAGTAATTGTGATCGAATTGGTTGTGTTGTCCATACAATTCTACCCACCGATCGTTTTCCCAACGGTTGGGTCTTGTAAAACCATCAATAACAGTCTGGGTAACACGGGAGTGAAAAGCCGTACTGTCTTTTCCTATTTGAAAACGTATAATGCCATTTTTGGGGGAATATCCATTACGAAAATGAAGTCCTTCTACCACCAAATATTCTCCTCCCAAATGCACAAAAGATTGCCCTTCCAAAAACACCTTTCCGGGCTGTTCTGCGGTTAACGTTATTGGCGCTTTTTGGGTTCCTTTCCCATAAAATTTTATTTGGGCATTTTCCCAAGTTCCATCCGCCAATACAATACGGCTACCCGGGCGGGCCTGGGTAATGGCCGAATTCAGTTCCTCCATGGTATTTACAAGTATTTCTTGACTTTTTTCTGAAGAATTACAGGAATACAAGAGGCTTAGAAAAAGAAGAGAGAAAAAGGTTGATCGCATAATTGGTTTTATTTAATTGATTTTTATTTATAGTTATCGGCCCATCCATCCACCGTCAACGGTAATAATACTGCCGTGTATATAGTCTGAAGCTGCAGCGCTTAAAAAGACAATGGGTCCTGCAAAGTCCTCAGGTTTTCCCCACCGCCCTGCTGGGATACGGCTGAGGATGGCTTTATTTCGTTCGGGATCTTCTTGAAGGGCTTTGGTATTATCTGTCTCTATATAGCCCGGAGCAATGGCATTTACATTGACTCCTTTTGCCGCCCATTCGTTTGCAAAGGCTTTGGTCATTTGTGCAATGGCCCCTTTGCTGGCAGCGTAGCTAGGAACGGTTATTCCGCCTTGAAAACTTAACAAAGATGCCGTAAAAATTATTTTTCCTTGTTTGCGCTCAACCATTTTTTTCCCGATTTCTCGTGTAAGAATAAATTGGGCCGTTTGATTAATTTCAATTACTTCATCCCAGAGGGTATCCTCGTGTGTTATTGCCGGAGAACGCCTTATGGTTCCTGCATTGTTGACTAAAACATCAATCTGTGGATGATGCCTCTGAAGTTTTTCAATAAAATGGTAAAGCGCTTTTCGGTCTCTAAAGTCACAGCTATATGCAGTGAATTTTCCCCCTATTTGACGAATGTCTTTTTCTATTTGACTTTCGGTTAGAGCCAATTTTGTACTGACCCCAATGATCTCTGCACCCGCTTGGGCAAGTGCAATGGCCATGGCTTTTCCAATGCCACGATTACATCCCGTAACTAAGATGGTTTTCCCTTCTAGATCAAATGGATTCTGTAGCGGTTGCATTGTATATTATCAAGAACTATGCTGAAATATAGGCATTCTAAATTGGTTGACCAATTTTTCAGCACACACTCATCCGCCAATTATATTTTATAGGAGGAAAATTTTTTCATACCTTAAAGGGTAACCATAAACCTCTATCATGTCAAAAATTAAAATCTCTCTAGTCTTTATCTATTTGGTTTCGGCTTGTGTTCCACAAGAAGATTGTATGACCATCCGAGACAAAAGGTCTTCGAATGGAATGTATTATTTCCTTAATCGTTCCGGAGACGATTTGGTAAATGAAAATGTTACCGTTAAACAAGTAAGTGTTCCTGTTGAGGAATACAATCGGTTTTCTATAGGGGATCTCTATTGTATTGACTAAACAAAGAAAATGATGGTTCAGGATTCAATTTTTTTCTGACGCGTTAGCTATACACCAAACATTTATTAGACTAAAAACGCAAAATAAATTCTTTGGCATTTACAGAAAAATTTAAACGTTTTGTTAAGTGAAAAAATGATCCAAACAAAAGAACTTCACGCTAGCTCTACATCAGGAAAGAAAGTATTCCATTTCTTGGGCATTGCAAGGTCAGAAAATCTTTTTTTCATTGAATTGTTTTATCTTTCTAGGATAAAACAAAACTGCTATAGTTATGAGAAAAGATTTTATTGTTTTTGCCCTTTTGTGTTTTCTTGCCGCCCCCGTGTTTGGTCAAGAAAAATCCAAGAGCGATAAAAAAGACAAAAAGGAAAAAACCTATACCGATATCATAACGGATAAGGCGGTGAGCGATAAAGGTTTGTTTACGGTACATCAGGTAGATGAAAAATTCTACTACGAAATTCCAGATTCGTTATTGGGGAAAGAAATGTTGATGGTTACCCGCATCGCCAAAACCGCAAATGGTTTAGGCTTTGGCGGAGGCAAGCAAAACACCCAAGTGGTACGTTGGGTAAAAAAGCGAAAACAAATTCTCTTGCGCATCGTATCGTATCAAAATGTAGCCGCAGATAGCTTACCGATATACGAAGCGGTAAAAAACTCAAATTTTGAACCCATCATTGCTAGCTTTCCCATTGCGGCAAAAGGAGAAGATAGCTTGGCGCCGACTGCTTTAATTGAGGTGACAAAACTCTTTACCGACGATGTAAAAACACTCGGGATTTCTTCCCGTTACAAAAAGCGTTACAAAATAAGTAGTGTTGACACCAAACGATCGTATATAGAATCGATAAAGGCGTATCCCTTAAATGTGGAAGCCCGTCATGTAAAAACCTACAAAGCCACCGAACCGCCCTCCAATGGAGCATTACAAGCGTTTTCAGTAGAAATCAACAACTCCATGATTTTATTGCCCGAAACGCCGATGAAGCGTCGTTATTTTGATCAACGTGTAGGCTGGTTTGCCCGTAGCCAGGTCGATTATGGTTTAGCTGCACAAGAAAGTAAACGCATCACCTATCTAGATCGGTGGAGGTTGGAAGTAAAAGAGGAAGACCGTGCAAAATTTGAAGCAGGAGAACTGGTGGTCCCTAAAAAACAAATTGTCTATTACATTGATAGAGCCACTCCAGAACAATGGCGGCCTTACATCAAAAAAGGAATAGAAGATTGGCAAGTAGCTTTCGAAGCAGCAGGTTTTAAAGACGCCATCATAGCAAAAGATCCTCCTTCTCCAGAAGAAGATCCCGACTGGTCACCAGAAGACGTTCGTTATTCTGTTGTGCGTTATTTAGCTTCGCCCATTCCCAATGCCAATGGCCCTCACGTAAGTGACCCGCGTTCGGGCGAAATATTAGAATCGGATATCAACTGGTACCACAATGTGATGACCCTGTTGCGCAATTGGTATTTTGTACAAACCGCCGCAATCAATCCCGAGGCGCAGGGCGTTGCTTTTAAGGAGGAAATCATGGGCCGATTGATTCGTTTTGTTTCAGCACACGAAGTAGGGCATACGCTAGGCCTTCCACACAATATGGGCAGTAGTGTGGCCTATCCTGTAGATTCTTTACGCTCAGCAAGTTTTACTAAAAAATACGGTACAGCTCCGTCCATTATGGATTATGCCCGCTTCAATTATGTCGCCCAGCCTGAAGATAAAGGGGTAGCCTTAATGCCTAATGTAGGGCCGTATGACAAACACGCTATTCGTTGGGGATATCGACCCATTTTAGGAAAAACGGCCGAAGAAGAAAAGCCCATATTAAACCAATGGATACTCGAAAAAGCAGACGATCCCATCTATCGTTTTGGTCGTCAACAACGCCCAGTCATCGATCCTTCTTCACAAACAGAAGATCTTGGAGACGATGCAGTAAAAGCCAGTAATTACGGCATTGCCAACTTGCAGCGGATTCTTCCACGCCTGACCGAATGGACCTATGAGGAAGGAAAAAACTATGACGATCTAGAGACCTTGTACGATCAGGTATTCAATCAGTTTAATCGATATATGGGGCATGTAACGGCCAATATAGGCGGGGTATATCAGTACAATAAAACTTATGAACAAGAAGGTCCTGTCTTTACCCATGTCGCTAAAGCCCGACAAAAAGAAAGTTTAGCTTTCTTACATCAACAGTTGTTTACTACCCCGTATTGGATGCTTAATCAAGCCATTATCGGAAAAATAAAAGCGGCAGGAAGTGTAGAGAAAATAAGGAGAATGCAGGTGCGTACCTTAAACAATTTGCTCGGTTTTGACCGTCTAGCACGCGTGATTGAAAACCAAACTTTAAACGGATCAAACGCTTTTGGATTGTTTGAATTAATGGAAGAGCTAACCGATGGATTGTGGCAAGAACTTAAACAAGGAAAAACCCCTGACACCTATAGACGTAACTTGCAACGCGCACATATTGAACGCCTGAGTTATTTGCTGAATGAAGAACAGAAACTGAGCGATAACCAAAGACGCTATGGAAGTTATACCGCCATAGACGCCAGTCAATCTGATATTAGGGCAGCCGCACGGGCAGAATTGATGCGCATTTACAAATGGACAAAGAGCAAAAGAAAAACGGCAAGGGGGATGGCCAAAGCCCATTGGGAAGACGTTTATAATCACCTTATTGACCTTCTTAAGGTTGAACAATAAATACAAGCAACAACGTAAATGAATCGCCTAAGGTTGGTGCTCGCTGTCTTCTTGTCTTTGATCCTTTTATTGCTTGTGGCTTATGCTGTGGTAATTCAATATGCCCCTTCTTTTGGCGGCGACTTGACCGCCCAACAAAAAAAGGAATTTGAACATCTTCAAAACTTTGACCAAGGGAAATTTCGCAATGCAAAAGATGTCCCGAAGCCGTTAACTTTTAAAGAAACCCTTAAACTGGGGTATGCTTTTTTTACGACTAAAGTAGAAAATGCGCGACCCCGTAAAGCCTTGCCTTTACAGCCAGTTTCAGCAGCTGAACTTACCAACAACACCGAAACCCGATTGATCTGGTTTGGTCACTCTTCTTTTTTACTCCAGCACAGCGGTAAAAACATCTTATTGGACCCAATGTTTGGGGAGGTTCCTGCGCCATTTCCATGGCTAGGCGAAAAACGTTTTTCAGACGAGTTACCCATTGCAGTAGAAGATTTACCTCCAATTGACGTGGTGGTCATTTCGCATGACCATTATGATCACCTGGACTATACCTCTATTCAAAAACTTCTCCCAAAGGTGAAGCAATTTGTGGTACCTCTGGGAATAGATCGTCACCTGCTTCGTTGGGGAGTCCCCCTTGAAAAGATCGCCACACGCAATTGGTGGGAATCCTTGCATACCCAAGGCTTTGATTTTATCTGTACCCCAGCACAGCATTTTTCGGGAAGAAAGTTTTCGAATAGCCAAGAAACCCTTTGGGCTTCTTGGGTGATTAAATCTGACAGCCTCGCTTTGTACTTTAGTGGCGATAGTGGTTATGAAAAGCATTTTGCCGAAATTGGGGAAAAATACGGCCCCTTCGACTTAGCTTTAGTGGAATGTGGCCAATACAATACCCGATGGGCTGATATTCATATGTTTCCAGAAGAAACCGTACGTGCTGGAAAAGACCTTCGGGCAAAGAAAATTATTCCTATCCATTGGGGAGCCTTTAAATTGGCGATGCACCCTTGGAATGAGCCTGTAATAAGAGCGGTAAACGCCGCCAAAAAAGAAAACATGAAGATAGAAGTCCCTGTCATTGGGGAATCAATTGTTTTGGACACCCTTACAAAACCGCTGAACGTCTGGTGGTAAATTGACGAGAGCAAATCCTTTATTTGTCTAAGTGATTATTATTCACTATATTATAGGGAAACAAATAAATTTTGACCAAATGTCTCCGATGTTAATCCTCATTTTGACGTTTGCATTTATTGTTCTTATGAGTGTTGTTGAAAGATTTGCCTAAGCGAAATGTACAGAACATCTATGTAAACCTCCCCGAATACCCTCCTTTACCGCTGTAATGATCATTGCGGCAAGCCATTCTTATGTCAAAAATAGTAGTCGCCCAAAACAAAGAGAATCATCATCGTTTTTATCGCCAAAAGGGGGTTGAACTTGTTCTAAAAAAACAGCAGCTTAGAAGTTTACCAAAAAGTAATAACTCAATTTTGTTTTTTGTTCTGCCTGCTCAATGCCAATGAATTTTTGCACGGCATCCAACCACTTGGCTTCTCTACTGTTGACCAAAAACAGCGAACTTTCTCCAGCATCAAACTTTTTTTGTTCGCCCTCAAAGAGGATTTTGTAGTCCTCAACCATTTGTTTTGTAAGCTGTTTCTGTTTTGTTAAGGAGTTTTTTTGGGCGTTTAAAGCATCGATTTTATTGCCCAGTTCTAAACGTGTTTGTTCCTGCGCTAAAACCAGATCATCCAATTTTAAGGACGATAGTTTCAGGTTGGCTCTTTCTTTTCGTAAAAAGAGGGGCATTTTTACTTTAAACTGAGTAATGTTATTTTCGGGATCCAAAGCAGCTTGTAGCGTTTGTAGGGGGTTGGTTCCAGAGAGCCAACGGTACCCGAGTTTAATCTCTGGCAAAAGAGCATTGCGCTGCAGTCGCTGTTCCAACCGCTGTTGTTCTATTTTATAATTTAGGACCTTCATTTTAGGATGGCTCGCTAAGGGAGGATTTTCCACATCTGCGTAAGGAAGCAACGCATCTTCTGCGAGGGTGGGCATTGTTTTTTCTCTTATTTCAATAGGCTGATCTTCTAACCATAGAAAGTTGGATGCTTTTAGCGCTGCACGGTTCAGTTTTATTAAACTTTTTTCCCATAACAATTTCCGATTATTGTAGGCGATACGGGCCTCTAAGGAGTCGATAGGCGCAAGGTCTCCAGAGGCGACTCTTTGTTTTACTCCCTGAAAACGAAAGGCAGCATTTTCTACAAACTGCCCTATGATGTTCCATTGTTGATAGGCCGCATACCAATCTAAAAAGGCATGGCTTGCTTCTTCTAAAATTTGGTTGACCGCCAGTCGATTTTCTTCTTCCGCTTGTTTTACAAAACGGCGGGCTTGTTTTAAGGCCGTATTTCGCGGGTTTGCCCAAAGCCCTTTTCCAAGGTCTAGGTCTGCGCCCACAGCATAGAGGCGATTTCCACTTACCACATTTTCAGGATTGAGTAAATCTCCCTCTGCCTCACTGATTTCGGCTTTGAGTTCCACCCCTATGGGGGTGGGTAGTGTAAAGGCCGCATTTAAGCGTTCGTAGTAGGGACTATTTTTTACCGTTTTTTCTTTGAATGCAGCTTCGATTTTAGGGTCAAAAGCCCCCCGCGCTTTTAAAAGTTTTGTTTCGCTCAGATTTAGTTCAATCTTCGCTTGTTTAACAAAGGGGTGATGTTGCTTTACGAAGCCCATAAATTCGTCTAGCGACAAAGATTGGGCCCTTAGTCCTGCAGGACTGAATAGGCCAAGGAAAACCCCTAAAATAAAGACACTACTTGCTCTGATCATGCCTATTTTATTTTAATGGGAAGTTTTAATTGATCGGCACGCTCTACTTTGTAGTAATCTGGCGGAAACCCATTGAGCTGACGCCAAAGTTCATACCAAACAGGAACCTCATTGAGCAACGCTATCGTTCGTGCTCCTGAACCTATACGAACTTCTTCGGGCCATGGGTGGTCCTCCAGATCGGGAACGAGAAGGACGCGGTACAAATCATTATCACTGATGTAATTTTCTATAGCGATAACTTTTGCCCCGTAGGTGCCGTAAGACACACTGGGCCATCCACTAAAGACAATTGCGGGCCATCCGTCAAACTCTATTCGTGCCTTTTCGCCTACTTTTATTAAGGGAATATCTATGGGGCGAATGTAGGTTTCCACCGCCATTTGATAATTGCTAGGCATTATAGACAGTAGTTTTTCACCCGCTTTAAAGGTTTCTCCAATTCCGGCCTTTAATGTTTTGTTGATAAAGCCAGATTGCGGTGCCGTGATGTATTGTAAAGCGACTCTCGACTGATAGTTAGCCAGTGTATTTTGAAGTTTCGCTACCTGTCCTTCTGCCTCGAATTGACTCGATTGAGCACTGGCCATATCCGATCGGATTTTTGCGGTTTTATCTGCAAAATTGGCCTTGATGCGATCGATTTCAACACGCGCAATGGTCGCTTCGTTTTTGGCATTGCGAAAACTGTTTTCAGCACTTAAGTAGTCGGTTTGTGCTTCCCGTAATTTTAAGCGTTTACTTTCGAGTTCCCGTAAAGACTTGAGCCCGTCTGCGTAAAGGTCTTCTTCTCGTTGAAGACGCACCTCAGCAATCTTTTGATCGGTCTTTGCAACCTCCAACTTTAAACTGTCGTTTTGGATGTAGAGTTGCGCTTGTTGTTGTTTGTTTTTGGCCTGTTCTAATTTTAAACTTCGCTCTTTGTTCAAGGCAATCAATTGGTTTTCCAAGGCATTGACTTTCATTTTATAAGCCTTAACGGCCTCTTGTTTTGCTTGAAGCTGTATTTGGGTGCGTACCAAAAGTTGAGGGTCAAAGTAATCGCTTTTTATTTCAGCAATTTTTAAGAGGGTGTCTCCCTTTTGAACGCGGTCGCCCTCGCGTATAAACCAACGTTCAATTTTTCCGGGAATAGGCGATTGTAATGTTTGTGGACGTTTATCTGGCGTTAGGGTGGTTACGTATCCTTTTCCCACCAAATTTTGTGTCCAAGGCAAAAAAAGCATGAGGGAAAACACCAGCGAAGAAATCCATAAAAAGCGATTGAATCCCTGAAAATAGGAGCGGTCAAATATGGTCTTCCCAGATTGATAGTTCTGGAAGTCAAAATTTTTAATCGGATCTTTAGAAATGTTCAACATAGGTTAACGGGATGAGATAATTTTACCCTCAGCAAGGGTAAGGGTTTGATGACATTTTTCTTCCCAGTAAGGGTTATTGCTAACCACAACAATACTCCATGGGTGCTCTGGTAAACACAAATAATCAATAATTTGTTTTGTTTCCTGCGGGGTTAAATCATCCAAAGGATCTTCCAGCAATAACACCTGGGGTTGTTTTAATATGGCTCTGGCCAAAAGAATTTTTTTGGTATCGGTAGAAGACAGGCGTTTCCCTTCGGGGTAGATGATGGTGTCTAATCCTAGGGGTTGCGATTTTATAAAGGCATTTAAGCCAACAATGCTTGTAATTTCTCTGATCTGTGTTGCGGAAACCGTGGTGTTTCCAAACGTGAGATTTTCTCGCAAGGTTCCCTCAAAAGGGGCTTCATCTGCCAATGACATGCCCAAATGCAAGCGGTAGTGCGTCAATTGTATGGCCTTTAGGTTGTCTTGGTTGACAAAGACACTCCCTTGGGTGGGTAGGTTTACTCCTGCTAACAATCGGAGTAAACTCGATTTTCCTGAGCCGGAGGCTCCTTTAATCAAGACAACTTCTTTTTGTGGGATGCTAATTTGAATGTCCGTAAGTATGGGAAGATCTCTGTCTTTTACCTGATACCCTACTTCGTTTAACTCCAGATGCATTGCTTCTGAGAAGTCAGGTGTTTTCCCCTCTTGTGGTTCAATTTCCATATCAACGACTTCCCCTAATTTTTCTGTGGAGGTCAAGATATCGTAGAGGGTTTCTAAACTGACAATCAATTTTTCTACCGATGCAATCACGAGGAGAATAATGATTTCTGAGGCCACAAACTGCCCAATATTCATTTGTTGGTTAAGCACCAAAACCCCACCAATGATTAATAATCCGCTTGTGACAATTACCTTAAAGGCGATCATCTTGATGTACTGCAATTTGATGACTCGGAAGTGATCTTCCCTTGCATCGAGATAATCACTGACCAATTCGTCATTTTTGTTTAAAGCCAAATTGGTATTGCCCGAGAGTTTAAAACTCACTACAGACCTTGCGATTTCTTGAATCCAGTGCGCTACCTTATATTTTTGTTTGGATTCTACGAGCGAGGTTTCTAGCCCTCTGCGCACAGTAATTTTAAACACAAAATACATTAAGCTTAAAAGCGCTATCCCAAAAAGAATAAAAAAGGGATGATAAAAGGAAAGCAAGCTTAGTGCAAAAAATATCTGTATCAGTGCCGTAGGAACATCGATTAAAATTTTTGATAAACCTTTTTGGATGCTTAGTGTATCAAAAAATCGATTGGCCAACTCAGGGGGGTAATGATTGCGCAATTCCCTCATGTTAATCTTTGGGAAGCGATAACTTAATTCAAAGCTAGTACGGGTAAAGATCCGTTGCTGTAAGGTTTCTATAATACGCATTTGCATGACCTGCAAGATCCCTGCAAATACTACCCCAAGGGTAACCAAAGCCACCAAAATGATCCAGGAACTCGAGATTTGTGCTCCTTGGATGAGGTTGATGATCGATTGCACTCCCAGGGGCAATGATAGGGAGAGTACCCCCGCAAAAAGAGCATAGTAAAAGACTTGTAAAATATCTTTTCGTTCTAATTTTAGCAGACCATAAAATCGGTCCCAAACAGCATTTATATGATATTTCATTGAAGGGCTTTAGTAACTAAATGGGTTAAATAATTGGTTGGTGCGACA
>WTJB01000104.1 GCA_011526335.1 Candidatus Arcticimaribacter sp. | reverse complement strand
ACCATGACAATGGCCTTTACCTTATTGAGTGTAGACGCAGAGGGCACCCCCTCTACAGCACTAGGCCCAAAGATGGGAATGGAGGGGACGAGTTTGTCGCGTATCCTTAATGTTACGGAAGAAAAAAACTACATCTATCGGCAACCCAATCCGGAAGACGGGAGAAGTGTTCTCATTTTTTTAACGGAACAAGGAAAAGAAAAAAGAGCCCTATCTAAACAAACCGTTTTGGAATTTAATAACAGTATAATAAATAATGTCTCTTCCGAAAAGTTAGATCACTTTTTTGAAGTAATTGAGATTATTAAAACACAAGTAGATAATAAATCACTAATCGCATAAGAAAAGAGTTATGGAAGCAACAAAAGAAAACAAAGGAATCAAGGGAGGTGCATTTGTGGTACAGCAAACACCTGCTCAGGCTATTTTTACTCCAGAGGATTTTACGGAGGAGCAAGTCATGATGAAAGAGGCTGTTCAAGAATTTGTAGAGCGAGAAATCATTCCGCACAGAGAACGATTTGAACAGAAAGATTATGCGTTAACCGAGGAAGTTATGCGCAAAGCGGGGGAACTTGGATTTCTTGGAGTAGCCGTCCCCGAAGAATATAACGGTCTAGGTATGCCCTTTACCTCTACCATGCTTGTATGCGATTATATATCTGGAGCCAATGGTTCATTTTCAACTGCCTTTGGTGCCCATACCGGAATCGGAACCATGCCCATTACCCTTTATGGAAATGAAGAGCAAAAGAAAAAATACGTTTCTAAATTAGCTACTGGAGAGTGGTTTGGTGCTTATTGTTTGACAGAACCTGGAGCAGGGTCTGATGCCAACTCAGGAAAAACAAAAGCGGTACTCTCTGAAGATGGAACCCACTACCTTATTACCGGGCAAAAAATGTGGATCTCCAATGCTGGTTTTGCTGATCTTCTTATTGTGTTTGCAAGAATAGAAGATGACAAAAACATTACTGGATTCATTGTTCCTAGAGACCTATCTAACGGAATCACCCTTGGGGATGAAGAAAACAAACTAGGTATAAAAGCTTCTTCTACACGTCAGGTGTTCTTTAACGAAACCAAAGTACCGGTAGAAAATATGCTTGCAGGACGTGGTGAAGGATTCAAAATCGCCATGAATGCCTTAAATGTAGGGCGAATTAAACTCGCTGCGGCTTGTCTTGAAGGACAACGTCATGTAGTTTCTTTGGCCGTGAAATACGCCAATGAAAGAGTGCAGTTTAAAACCCCTATTGCCCAGTTTGGTGCAATTCAAGGTAAACTAGCCACTATGGCAACCAACTGTTTTGTAACCGAATCGGCGAGTTACCGTGCAGCTTATGATATTGAACAACGCATCGATCAACTTCTAGCGGAAGGACTTTCGCATCAAGAAGCAGAACTTAAGGGTGTAGAAGAATACGCTATTGAGTGTTCTATCCTTAAAGTGGCTGGATCTGAAAATGCACAAAACTGTTCTGATCAAGGACTACAAATTTATGGAGGAATGGGATTCTCTGCTGATGCACCAATGGAAATGGCTTGGAGAGACTCGCGAATTTCCAGAATCTACGAGGGAACAAATGAAATCAACCGTATGTTGTCTGTAGGCATGCTCCTTAAAAAAGCAATGAAAGGAGAAGTTGACTTTATGAGTGCTGCCACTGCAGTAGGGCAAGAGTTGATGACCGGCGGGATTGAAAAAGTAAGTGCATCCTCTGTCCTTTTTGAACAAGAAAAGCAGCTGATCGAAAACCTCAAGAAAGTATTTTTGATGGTGGCGGGAGCTGGAGTTCAAAAATTTGGACCCAAGCTAGACGCAGAACAACAAACTTTAATGGCCATTTCAGATATTTTAATTGAAACCTATATGGCAGAATCAGCCTTGTTGCGTGTTGAGAAAAACTGTGCTCGCTTTGGTGTAGATAGCCAGTCAGATCAAATCGCTATGGTTCAGTTATATTTATTTGAAGCCATCGAAAAAGTAAATGCACGCGCAAAAGAAGCCATTGTATCTTTTGCGGAAGGCGCACAGCTGACCGGAATGATCAGCGGACTAAAACAATATACCCGCTATGCGGAATATCCTAATGTTGCTGAGTTGAGAAAAACAATTGCAGCTAAAATCATTGAGGAGAATAAGTACCCCTTCTAAACTACTGGTTTTATTTCAGTTAATGAAGTTTTGTTTGATTGTAACTCCCGAAGAGGGCATTCTTCGGGAGTTTTTTTATCTTGACCTATAAATTAATGCCATGAAAACACTAAAACGGATTATTGCTCTTTTTTCCTTTTCTTTAATTGCAAGTCAATGGACATACGCTCAAAGCGATCAAGACTTTTATGCAATAATTGAAAGCGTATCGGTTGATCGAATTAAAGATGATATCGCTACGCTGGCGAATTTTGGGACTCGACATACCTTAAGTGACACCCTTTCGAATGAACGAGGCATTGGGGCTGCTCGCCGATGGATCTTCACTACTTTCCAAGACATTAGCAAAGCATGTCAAGGATGCATTGAGGTTTCTTATCAAAAAAATTATTTTGAACCCGATGGGCGACGCATTGTTAAACCCGTATGGATCAATAACGTTATAGCCATTCAAAAAGGAACAAAATACCCTAACCGCTTCATTATCATGAGTGGCGATATTGATTCACGTATCTCTGACCCAAATAATTATACGGATGATTCTCCTGGGGCAAACGATAATGCCAGTGGAATGGCAGGAACAATTGAAGCAGCACGTGTATTGTCTAAATATCGTTTTGAAAATAGCATCATCTATGCTGGGTTGTCTGGAGAAGAACAAGGACTTTTTGGTGGAAAAGGATTGGCAGAATACGCCCAACAACAAGGATGGGAAATCATTGGAATTTTAAACAATGACATGATCGGAAACATCAAGGGAGTAGACGGGGTAATCGACAATAGAACCTTCCGTATTTTCTCTGAACCCACCCCTGCAAATGAAAGTGAACGTGCCCGAAAAAGCCGTCGATTTTATGGCGGAGAAGTTGATGGTATATCCCGCCAATTGGCACGTTATATTCATAAAACGGTAAAAAAATTCATGCCGGAAATGAACCCTAAAATGATCTATCGTCTCGACCGCTTCGGACGGGGAGGACATCACCGCCCCTTTAATGACGTTGGCTATGCTGGGGTGCGTATAATGGAAGCACACGAAAACTACACCCAGCAACACCAAGACATTCGAACAGAAGATGGCATTGATTATGGAGATGTTCTCAGCGCCGTTAATTTTGAATATGCGGGTAAACTCACGGCTGTTAATGCAATAAATCTTGCTGCACTTGCATGGGCACCTCCGGCAGTAAAAGAATTTTCTATTGGCGGTATCGTGGAAGCAGATGTGAAATTTAGATGGAAAAAAGTGGAGGACAGTAACCGTATAGGATACAAGATATACTGGCGCGATACGACCTCGCCAACTTGGGACCATAGCCGTTTTGTTGGGGATGTAGAAGAAACCACCCTTGAGGGAATCGTGATTGATAATTTCTTCTTCGGAATTTCTACAGTAGGCAAGAATGGGCAAGAAAGCCCTGTAGTTTTTCCTAATGCTATTTTTAGGAATTAATAGCCTTTTGTATCGATTGCTTTATTGATATTCCATTGTGTTCTCCGCCGATTGGTTAAAAAATCAAATGTAGCAGAGAGTTCAAAAAGACTTGGACTAAAGGCTTTGTTTGAAACATTCCTGGGTAAATTGTATTGAACCTCCAATAGAATGTTTTCTATACGAAGCCCCATGTTTAGCCCGTAGGTGGTTAGCCTAAGCTGATCACTGGAAACAAAGGACTGGGTTAAGCCTAAATGAAAGCCCCCTACTTGGAGAACTTCTCCTAAGCGAGCATAATAATTGCTATCCTCACGGCTGAATAAAGTATAGAGTCGAAAATAATTTTCATCCAAATAAAATAGGGGGGGGTATCGACAGTAATTTGATTATTGTGACGGGCTATAAGCGTGTTTTCTAG
>WTJB01000079.1 GCA_011526335.1 Candidatus Arcticimaribacter sp. | reverse complement strand
ATTAAAAGGAGTTCCATTGGACTAATGCCTTCAACAACCCCTGTTGTTTTTGACTTGTTATCCAAACGTACACTTCGACCATCTTGATTTTTTACCTCAAACAAATAGTCATCATTGATTCTATTCAATACTACTTTCATACTAATCAATTATTTTTTCAAAAAGGGTTATTACCTTGTCGTGCTCCATTAAAAAAGCATCATGCCCAAAATCGGAATGAATCACATGGTGGTGTATGGTTTTTCCTACGGCATGGGCGCGTTTTACGGTTTCTCGATCTTCGTCTATAGGGAAAAACAAATCGCTGTCTATGGATAGAATATGTATTTCTGACGAAATCGACCGCAAGACATCTTCTAGCGTATTTCTACCTTGAGTAATGTCAATTGTCCCTAAAATATGATTCATATTCTTATAAGCTTGCAGAGAAAATCGTTGTGCTAATTTTTCTCCATGATAGGACAACCAAGATTCTACATTGAACATATTTCTGTCCGTATTCCAAGAACGATCAAAACGCAATTTGAATGACTGCGGCGTTCTGTAACACAACATGGCATGCATGCGGGCTATCTCAAGAGGCTCTGGATGGGTTTCTAAAATTTTCTTCTGCAAATAAACATTGGCCAACATCCAATCTGTGGCTTTCCAATCACCAGAAACAGGGATAAGTTTTTGGATAAAATCGGGGAATTTTGCCGCCATCTCCCATGCGATCCCTGCACCAATAGAACCACCAATCAATGCATACAACTTCTGTATTCCCAATGCCTGTAGTCCTTCGTAAAACAGTTGAGCTACGTCTGAGGCAGACAATGGTTCGACCAAGTTTGCACTTCTCCCGCCATATCCATTACCTGGAATATTAAAGGCTATTACTGCATATTTTTGCGTATCAATAACCTTCCCATCGCCAATAACACAGTTCCACCAACCCGTTTCTCCTGCAACATTTGAATCTCCTGTTAAAGGATGATTAATTAAAATAACCGGTGCGTGGGTATAGGACTGTCCAAAATGTTGATAGCTAAGCGATATCTCGTTTTGTAACTCAATAGTCTCTAAGGCAACTAATTTTTCTGTTTTCATGGGGGGTGATTTCTTTACCTTCTATAGGTTAAACTGCGCTTTGATTTTTTCTACATGGTCAAGTTTTTCCCACGTAAACAATTCAACTTCTTTTGTTATTTCACCATTATAGGGTGAGCTAAATTTTTTGGTAACCGTTTGAGGCTGTCTCCCCATATGCCCATAGGCAGCCGTTTCTGTGTAAATAGGGTTTCGAAGTTTTAGACGTTGCTCGATGGCATACGGTGTAAGATCAAATAAATCGTAAACTTGTTTGGCTATTTCGCCATCGGAAAGACCAACCTTAGCGGTACCATAAGTGTTTACGGCTATAGAAGTCGGTTTTGCAACGCCAATGGCATAACTTAACTGTACCAATATTTCATCTGCGACCCCAGCAGCAACAAGATTTTTAGCAATATGACGAGAGGCATAGGCTGCGCTACGGTCTACTTTACTAGGATCTTTTCCACTAAAGGCACCTCCTCCGTGACCGCCTTTACCTCCATAGGTGTCTACTATGATTTTTCTACCGGTCAAACCAGTATCCCCATGAGGGCCTCCGATAACAAATTTACCCGTTGGGTTTACATGATAAGTAATGTTGTCATCAAACAAAGCTTGGATATCTTTAGATAATTTAGCTTTTACCCTAGGGATTAAGATGGATATTACGTCTTGTTTTATTTTATCGAGCATGGCATTGTCGTCAGCATCGAAAGCATCGTGCTGGGTAGACAATACAATCGTGTCGATACGAACAGGTTTGCCCTGTTCATTATATTCTAAAGTAACCTGAGATTTTGCATCGGGGCGTAAATATTGAATTTCTTTATTTTCTCTGCGTAAGGCAGCCAATTCAATGAGCAACTTATGAGACAAATCTAAGGCCAATGGCATGAAGTTTTCTGTTTCATTAGAAGCATAGCCAAACATGATCCCTTGGTCTCCGGCACCTTGATTTTCTTTGCTTTCTCTATCCACACCCTGATTGATGTCTTGAGACTGCTCGTGTATCAATGAGATCACACCACAAGAATCTCCACTAAATTGATATTCTCCTTTGGTATAACCTATGGTATTGATGGTATCACGCGCTATTTGTTGAACATCCAAATAGGTGTTGCTTTTAACTTCCCCAGCCAAAACCACCTGACCTGTGGTAACAAGGGTTTCACAAGCTACCTTACTTTCGGGATCAAAAGCAAGAAAATTATCTAACAGTGCATCACTAATCTGATCCGATACTTTATCGGGGTGCCCTTCACTAACGGACTCTGAAGTAAAAAAATAAGACATTTAATTTGTTGCTTTTGGAAGGATTTGATGTTATATCTTGAAAAGCAACACTGCTTTAGCATTTTTTTTTCGAGGTTTGCAATCAGTCAAATCCTTCCTCGTTTGATGAGACAAAAATAAGATCTTTCTTGTATTCCGCAAAACATTAAACGAAAGAAAATCTTTTTTATACAGCACTACTTTCCTTTTATCTTTATAAAAATGATAGTACTTTAGTAGCTGTAGACTTGATTAAAATAACCATTATCCATCATGCATATTGCAATTGCAGGAAATATAGGCTCTGGTAAAACCAGCTTAACAGAATCACTATCAAAGCATTATAAATGGAATGCCCATTACGAAGAAGTATTGGAAAATCCTTATCTAGACGATTTTTATCATCAGATGGAGCGCTGGTCTTTCAATCTTCAAGTGTATTTTTTAAAGAGTCGTTTTAGTCAGTTGCTCGAAATTCAAAAGAGTAAATTCAATGTAATACAAGACCGTACAATTTATGAAGATGCTTACATCTTTGCGCCGAATCTTCACGCAATGGGCCTGATGTCTCAGCGCGATTTTCAAAACTATTCTTCATTGTTTGAATTAATGCAAACCCTTGTTAGCGGCCCTGACCTAATGATATACTTGAGAAGTAGTATTCCAAATCTTGTAAAAAACATTCATAAACGCGGGAGAGAATTTGAAAATTCAATAAGCATCGAATACCTCAGCCGTCTGAACGAACGTTACGAAGCCTGGATTGAAAGTTATTCGAACGGAAAACTTCTTATCATTGATGTAGATGAATTTAATTTTGTGGACAATCAGGAAGATCTTGGTACGATCATCGAACGTATTGATTCTGAAATAAACGGATTGTTTTAATAAAAAAAGGTCAGCAAATGCTGACCTCTTAATTCCCTTATAAGTAGTAAAACACTACTCTTCTTTAGTAAGCTTCACTTCAACATCACTCATTTCTTGTAAAGCAGCTTCTACTTCTTCTTGAGTTCCTGAGATCACTTTTTCTTCTACTACTTCCTTACCATTATCATAGGTAGTTTTTTCTATCGTAGCTTCCATCAGTCCATCATCTGTAGATTGCACCTCAACACGAATTTCTTTTTTGATTTCTTCGGTATGCGTAGTAGCGTCATGTCCTGCGCCTAACAAAGGAGCTATCACTAGCCCTACCAAGCAGGTAAGTTTTATCAAGATATTCATTGATGGTCCGGAAGTATCTTTAAACGGATCACCCACCGTGTCGCCTGTCACAGCAGCTTTGTGTGCATCAGACCCTTTAAATGTCATTTCTCCATTGATTTCAACGCCTGCCTCGAAAGATTTCTTGGCATTGTCCCAAGCTCCTCCTGCATTGTTTTGGAAGATGGCCCACATTACACCACTAACACAAACTCCAGCCATATATCCTCCTAGCGGCTCTGCACCAAAGAACAAACCAATTAAAATTGGTGTAATGATGGTGATTAAGCCTGGCATTAGCATTTCTTTTAATGCCGCTTTGGTTGAAATGTCTACACATTTAGCATATTCTGGGGTACCCTTCCTTCCATTATTCCAGGAATCTCTCTAAACTGGCGGCGTACTTCTTCTACCATTTCCATGGCTGCTTTCCCTACTGACTCCATTGCTAAAGCAGAGAATACTAC
>WTJB01000333.1 GCA_011526335.1 Candidatus Arcticimaribacter sp. | reverse complement strand
GTTATAAATTACAATTAAGTGTATTTATATAATGAATCCTGGCAATATAAGTATTAGTATAATTACTTAAAACAATACGCCTAAGACTAAAAACTAGATTTTTAAGGATTACCGCTTGACTGCTTTTTCTGTATATAATATTTTACAGTCTCTTCTAGTCCTTCGTGGAAAGGGGTAGAGGGCTTCCAACCAAGTTCATCTTTTATTTTTGAGGTGTTCATTGCATACCTGTAATCGTGGCCCAAACGGTCTGCTATAAACTCTATTAAAGGCAAAGAACTGCCCACCGAACGGCCTAACTGTTTATCCGTTATGGCTATAAGTTTATGTACCAAATCGATATTGCGAAGCTCAGTGTTTCCTCCAATATTATAGGTGCTTCCAATTTTTCCCTTGTGAAAAATACGGTCGATGGCTGCGGCATGGTCTTCCACATACAACCAGTCTCGAACATTAATGCCTTTGCCGTAAATGGGCAGGGGCTTTTCTTCCATTATATTTTTTATACATAAGGGAATAAGTTTTTCAGGATACTGATTGGGACCGTAATTATTGGAGCAGTTGGATAAAACAACTGGAAGTTGATAGGTATGATGATAGGCGCGGACAAAGTGATCCGAAGCGGCTTTGGAAGCAGCATAGGGCGACCTTGGAGCGTAGGGTGTAGTCTCTAAAAATTTTCCTGTATCCGAAAGGCTGCCATAGACTTCATCGGTGGAAATATGGTAAAAGCGGTGCTCGGTTGTGGAAGAATCCCAGGCTTTGCGTGCGGCGTCTAACAGCTGTAGGGTCCCCATAACATTGGTTTGAGCAAATTGGAGTGGCTGTAAAATTGATTTATCCACATGGGACTCTGCTGCCAAATGCAATACGTCACTTATTTGATACTCTTTAAAAAGTTGTGTGACCAAAGTTCTGTCGTTAATATCTCCTTTAACAAAGGTGTAATTGGGTACATCTCCTACAGCCTTCAAATAAGAAAGATCTGCAGCATAGGTAAGGGCGTCTAAATTAATTACATGGTACTTTGGGTACTTTTGTACTAGCCTCAATATCACATGTGAACCGATAAAACCAGCACCTCCAGTTATCAAAATAATTCTAGTGTACTTCATTTAATAATTTTAAACAGTCATCCAGTGCAGCTTCCCAAGCTCGTGGATAAAAGTTAGCTATGTTTTCTAGACGTTCAGTAGCGAGTACCGAATATTTTGGTCTTGGGGCAGTTTTTTTCAGACTGGCGGTTGGTATCGCTATTACAGGGACTTTACTTTTCAATTTTGTAGCTATTCGTTTAGCAAGGCCAAACCAAGTGGTTTCTCCGCTATTTGCAAAATGATAAAGCGGGTGGGTCATTAGGCTGTTGTTTTGCAAAAGCTGAACTACTATTTTTGCAAGATCTATGCCATAAGTTGGTCGTGCATATTGATCGTTGACCACATGCAATGCTTCTTGATACAATATCTTTTGCCGTATTGTTTTTACAAAGTTTTTCCCAAAGGGACTGAATAACCACGAACATCGAATACAACAATGCGGGGTGGATGCTTTAAAAAGGGCTGTTTCACCGTTTAACTTAGTCTGTCCATATACACTCAAGGCCAGGGGTGGGGAAGTTTCGTCATAGGGGGTCGTTTGCTTTCCATCAAATACATAATCTGTTGAAAAATGAACAATACTAAAGTCTAATTTTTCGGCTGCGAGAACCAAATTTTCAACTCCTTTTACATTAACGTTTGTCGCCAGATGTGGATTTGATTCAGCACCATCTACCCAGGTGTAGGCCGCACAATTGATTACCACATCGGGTTTCAGTACCTTTAAGTATCTTGTTGTTGACTCCAACCGGGTGAGGTCACAATCCGATTTGTTGCTATAATGTACTTTAAATTGGGTATTCCCTGCTAAGACATAGCGGAAACATTGTCCGAGTTGACCTTCTGCCCCAGTGACTAAAAGCATTTTCATTGTTTCGATAACTAAAAATATGGCGCTTTATTAAACGCAACGTGATTTAGGTCTTTAGAGGAGAGAATCCGTTCCTCTGTCGTTAATGGCCAAGGAATGGCTAAATCGGGATCGTCAAAGGCAATACTTGCCTCGTGGGCCTTAGAATAATAGTTGTCGACTTTATAGACAAATTTAGCGGAATTACTTAAAGTAATGTAGCCATGGGCAAAACCCTGAGGTATAAATAGCTGTTTTTTATTTTCAGCAGATAGTTCAATACTAAAGGTTTTCCCAAAAGTGACACTGTCTTTTCTTAAATCCACAATTACGTCCCAAACCTTTCCTTGTACAACACGCACCAGTTTACTTTGGGCCTTGGGATGCAATTGATAGTGTAAACCTCTAATAACACCTTTTTTTGAAACGGACTCATTGTCTTGTACAAAATGTATGGGCTGCTTTAGGACTTCTTGAAGAACTTCCTCGCGAAAGATTTCGGTAAAATAACCCCTTTCATCTAAATAAACCTTGGGTTCAAGAACCCAAACATCTTCAAAAGCTGTGGAAGAAACTTTCATACCTTGTTTTGGTATTTGTTCACCAAATATTTTCCATAACTACTGTTGGAAAAACCTGCTGCCCAGTAGAGCAATTGATGGGGTGAAATCCATTTGTTACTCAGGGCAATTTCTTCTAAACATCCAATTTTAATCCCGTGGCGCTTTTCCAAAGTATGGACGAACTGGGTGGCTTTTAATAGGGATTCATGGGTTCCTGTGTCTAGCCAGGTAAAGCCCGGTTTAAAGGTAACTACTTCCAGCAAGCCTTCTTTTAATAAATAATTATTGATATCAGTGATTTCCAATTCTCCTCGTGTACTGGGGGTTAATTTGGTGGCCTGTTCTACGACCAAATTGGGGTAACAATAGAGCCCCGTGATGACAAAATTACTCTGGGGGTTTTGAGGTTTTTCTTCTATAAATTGAGGCTCACCTTGCTCATCAAATACCGCAACACCATAGCGCTGGGGACATTCCACTTCATGGGCAAAGATGGTCCCTTTACTTATTTCTTCCAGTGTAATTTTTGCCTTGTTAAGATGTTTTTGTAGTCCTTCCCCATAAAAAATATTATCTCCTAGGATTAAGAGTACATCTTCCCCTGCAAGGAACTCCGCTCCAATACTAAGTGCTTCTGCTATCCCATTGGGCTGCTCTTGTATGGCATACTGAAGGTGTACTCCCCACTGTTTCCCATCGGCGAGTAATCGTTGAAAAGCCGGTTGATCTTCAGGGGTAGTAATTAGAAGTACTTCTTTAATCTGCGCTTTAAAAACCACTGCTAAGGGATAATAGATCATTGGCTTGTCGTAAATGGGCAGCAGTTGTTTAGATACTGCTTTTGTACTGGGAAAAAGACGACTACCGGTTCCGCCGGCCAAAACTATGGCTTTCACGTATTATTATTTTGAAATCCGTTTGCGTAGGCCCGAAGAGGAAAAGTCATGATCGCGGCGATTATAATACAAACGAATTCCTTTTTCTTCGCAGTACTCCCTACCTGTAAATTCTTTGTCTTTGTATTCCTCCCCGAGGATACGAACATCAATTTTAAAACTACGTAAAATTTCTTCTAAATCCTTTTCTGAAATATAGGGTACCACCTCGTCTACATGCTTACATGAGTTCACTTGAATATAGCGTTCAATAATGCTTTGTACAGGTTTATTTTTTTCTGGACGGTCGATACTTGGGTCCAGCTGCAAGCATGCAATAAGATAATCACATTCTCTTTTGGCTTCTTCCAACATTTTTACATGCCCGGCATGGAAAAAATCAAAAGTAGAAAAGGTAATACCTACAATACTATTTTTCGTGGGTCCTGGGCGCATAATCTATCGTTTTCTACAAACTTATTAAATATGGTTTTAATCAGAGTGAAAAATTAGCTTAATAGTATTTCCAAATCTTGTTCTCGTTTTAATGAATGAAAATCGTTGTTGTAGAGTTCCCTACAATTGGAACTCATTCTTTGATAATCTACATCTTTTAATTTAGCTAAACTCTTAATCAGGCCTGCTAATTGTTGTGTTTGGTGAGCCTCACAAGCAT
>WTJB01000288.1 GCA_011526335.1 Candidatus Arcticimaribacter sp. | reverse complement strand
AATAATGATTCTTCTTTTGGCAGCCATCGCTATAGGAGGGTGCAGTAGTGTAAAAAAACTTCCCGACAACACGCAGCTCGTCATCAAAGAAGATTTTGAGTTAAACGGTACAGTCTTAAAGCGTGACCCCGTAGCCTTGCTGTCGGTAAATCTACCAAACACCCGTCTTTTTGGGATTCCTCTAAAATTGAACATTTACAACTTGAGTCAATCCAATACGGATAGCATTTTTGACTTTTGGCTGGATAAAAAACAAGGGAGAAGAGAAAAATGGAACCGCTTCTTATCGGCAAAACAAGTTGATAAAGTAAAAACGTATAAACGCAATTTTAATGATTGGCTAAAAGAAAACGGAGAACCCCCTGCCCTATTGTCCAAAGAAACCATAGCGCAGACGGAAAATCGATTGGAACAATACCATAAAAACAAAGGCTATTTCAACACAACCGTCAGCAGTAAAATAGATACTTTAGGGCCAAAAAAGGCTGCGGTTCACTACAGCATTTCTACAGGAGAAGTCTTTTTGATGGACAGCATTAGCAGTGTAATTGCTTCACAAGACATTCAAAAAATATATCAAGCAGAAAAATCACAATCCTTTTTAAAACCCAATACCCCTTTTGAAAATAATCTCTTTGAGCAAGAACGAGAAAGGCTCATCAATAGTTTTAAAAATAATGGGATTTTTAATTTTCAGCAACGAAGCATTCGCTTTAAGGCCTTTAAAGACAGCTTGGGTCAAGATTTATACATTCCGGTCATCGTAGAAATTAAAAATGCACAAGAAAGAATTGGCGACAGTCTTATTGAAAAGCCCTACAAGATAAAGCACATCAACGAAGTAGAACTTTATATCAATCCGGCGAAATCCAATTTTACCATTTTTACGGATAGTATTACCCACCAGGGAATAAAATTGTATTCTGTGGGGAAATTAAAATACAAACCCGAAGTGCTTACGCGGGGAATTCTAATCAAGCAGGGAGCGGTTTACAGCAATGAAAACCGAACAAAAACCTACCGTTACTTTTCCGATTTACAAAACTTTAAGTTTCCGAGTATCGGTTATACAGAAGACCCAAAAGATAGCCTTGGGCTGATTGCTAAAGTAAATTTAACGCCTCGAGAACGGTTTTCGTTGGGTTTTGATTTTGATGTTCAACATTCCAACATTCAAGATATCGGGATCAATTTAGGGAGTTCATTGCTGACGCGAAATATATTCCGTGGGGCTGAAATTTTAGAATTTGGAATCAACAGTAATGTGGGCTCCTCGCGTGATGTCGCCGTCCAAAAAAGTTCTTTTTTCAACCTCTTTGAAATTGGAGGCGATTTGCGTTTACGGGTACCCAGTCTCTTAATTTTTTCACGCTACAAAAACCTCATTCCTGTTGCACAACGACCACAAACAACCATCAGTATTGGTACTTCCTTTCAAGAAAATATTGGTTTGGATCGTCAAAATTTTACAGCTTCTTTTGAATACAACTGGAATCCAAAACCCATCTATACCGCAAATCTAAAACTGATCGACCTAGAGTTCATTAACAACAAGGCCATCTTTAATTATTTTAATGTCTATAGAAACTCTTACGATCGGTTAAATGCCATTGCAAGAGAATATCCTTTGGAAGAGGATGTATACACATCAGCGGGCAATTTGAGCATTCCTACCGGGGCCACTACCTTTATTGATCGGGTGTTGTCGCAACGCACCCCACTTCAACCCCAAGATGAAGACTTTAGAGCGGTTGCGGTGATCAATGAAAGAAAAAACAGATTGACCATCAATAATTTTATACTCGGCTCGTCATTTAGTTTCACCAAAAACAATCAAATCAATTTATTGGATGAAGATTTTTCGCAGGTACGATTCAAAGTGGAATGGGCAGGAAATTTACTCAATACGCTTTTAAGGCTTTCTGGACAAGAGAAAAACGAAAATGGCGCCTATGGATTTTTAGGCCTAGAACCTTCTCAATTCATAAAAACAGAAATCAACTATATAAAGCATTGGCGGGTTGGAAGAGAACGCGTTATGGCATTTAGAAGTTTTGTGGGGGTAGCCCTGCCCTACGGAAATGCAAACAACATACCTTTTACACGCTCATATTTTGCCGGAGGTTCTAACGACAATAGAGCTTGGAAAGCCTACAAATTGGGGCCTGGCCGAAGTGTACTTTTGAATGAATTTAATGAAGCGAATTTTAAAATAGCCTTAAACCTAGAATACCGATTTCCTGTTTTTGGAAATTTTAAAGGAGCCCTTTTTATGGATGCAGGAAACATATGGAATGTACTCGATAACGTAGAAGACCCTGCACAGCGCTTTGATGGAATCCAAGATTTAGAAGAACTCGCCTTAGGGACAGGAATAGGCGTTCGATACGATTTTGATTATTTTGTACTTCGCTTAGATACAGCATTTAAAACCTATGACCCTTCAAAATCAATACCCCAGCGATGGTGGAGTCAAGTGGCCCTAGATCGGGCGGTTTTTAATATTGGTATAAATTACCCCTTCTGAGGATATTTTTTTAATTTTGCCCCTGAAACAAAACCAATCATGAATTCAAAACTACCCACAGGCGTTATTACAGGACGTCAAGTTCAAGAAGTATTTCAACTCGCTAAAGCAAAAGCCTTTGCCTTACCCGCTGTAAATGTTATTGGAAACAATTCAATCAATACAGTAATGGAAACTGCGGCAGAACTCAACAGCCCAGTGATCATCCAATTTTCTAACGGGGGAGCGCAATTTAATGCTGGAAAAGGATTGAGCAATGAAAACCAACAATCTGCCATAGCTGGAGCTATTGCAGGGGCAAAACACATCCACCAATTGGCCAAAGTATATGGCGCTACCGTTATCATCAATACAGACCACTGTGCCAAAAACCTTTCGCCTTGGATCGATGGTCTTCTCGATGCTGGTGAAGAATTTTACAAGCAAACAGGAACGCCTTTGTTTAGTTCACACATGATTGATCTTTCCGAAGAACCATTGGAGGAAAACATCCAGCTGTGTAAACAATATCTAGAGCGAATGGCCAAAATGGACATGACTTTAGAAATTGAGCTCGGGATTACTGGCGGTGAAGAAGATGGCGTTGATAACAGCGATGTTGACGTTTCTAAACTCTATACCCAACCAGAAGAAGTGGCTTATGCTTATGAAGAGCTTAGTAAGGTAAGTGATCAATTCACTGTAGCGGCTGCTTTCGGTAACGTTCACGGGGTGTACAAACCTGGAAATGTTAAGCTGACGCCTAAAATCTTAAAGAATTCGCAAGAGTACATTTCTGAAAAATACGGTGTAGCCGAAAACACAGTAGACTTTGTATTCCACGGCGGATCTGGTTCTACAGTAGAAGAAATCAGAGAAGCCATAGGCTATGGTGTCATCAAGATGAATATTGATACCGACCTTCAATTTGCCTTTACCGAAGGAATTCGCGATTATATGAATGATCAAATCGAGTACCTCAAAGCGCAAATCGGAAACCCAGAGGGAGCAGACCAACCCAATAAAAAACACTACGACCCAAGAAAATGGTTGCGTTTAGGAGAACAAACTTTTAAACAAAGATTGATCAAAGCGTTTGAAGATTTAAACAATATAAATACATTAGCATAAACTAAAGTATAGATGAGTTGGTTTAAACGTAGTGAGAAGGGCATCCAGACCCGAACGGAAGAGAAAAAAGACATTCCCAAAGGGCTTTGGTACAAAACACCTACTGGGAAAATTGTAGAGACGCAAGAGCTGGCGGAAAACTTCTATGTTAGCCCAGAAGATGAATACCACGTTCGTATTGGAAGCAAAGAGTACTTTGAAATTTTGTTTGATGAAAACCATTTTAAAGAACTCCATCCAGAGGTTCAATCCAAAGATTTTTTAAAATTTACAGACACCAAAAAATACGGCGATCGTTTAAAAGAAGTCCATAAAAAAACCAACCTAAAGGATGCTATCCGCACTGCAGTCGGAAAATCGAAAGGAAAAGATATTGTTATTGCGTGTATGGATTTCAACTTTATCGGGGGGTCTATGGGATCAGTTATG